>DAWK01000059.1:3074-36532 GCA_002509745.1 Methanobacteriaceae archaeon UBA349
GGATTGATATGACTCAAAAAGGCCCATTAGGCAGAGGCAGGGTTATGCCTTATTTGGGAATCCTTCATCAGGAATACAGTCTTTACCCTCACCGTAATATTTTAGGAAATCTTACCGAAGCAATTAGTTTAGAATTGCCTGCGGAGTTCGCGAAAATGAAAGCTGCCTATGTACTAAAAGCCGTGGGATTCGAAGAAGATTATGCAATGACTATCTTAAGCAAAGATCCAGATGAATTAAGTGGTGGGGAGAGGCACAGAGTTGCTTTGGCCCAAGTTTTAATTAAAGAACCTAATATTGTCATTCTGGATGAACCAACAGGCACTATGGATCCTATTACTCGTGTTCAGGTTACAGATTCTATTATTAAGGCCCGTGAAGAGCTTAATCAAACATTTTTAATTATTTCCCACGATATGGAATTTGTTTTAGATGTTTGTGACCGGGCCGCTTTGATGCGAGGCGGAAAAATACTCCAAATTGGTAATCCTAAAGATATTGTTGAAGAATTAACACCTCATGAAAAACAGAGTATGCTTACTGAGGAATAATCCATAGGATAATTCGTTTAATTATTTTGAACCAAAAATTTAAAATAATATTTTAAAATAATTATTGGAATTATCACTTTTTTATTATTTAATAAATTTTTTGGATGGCTAATAGTAAATTACTAAACTTATAAATTATTTAATAATATAAATTAATTAAATTTTGTAAATTTAAATTCACAGATAAATGTCTTGAATTTTAATATTAATTAATGAATTTACAACTATCTTAACCGAATTAGTTAAAAATAGTTATTAAAAATTTGGAGGATATTAATATGGTATGGGATGATGCACCATCACACGTTTGTAGAGGCGGTGACAAAAGGGCACTAAGTTTTTGCTGCCCTCCAGTGAAGCCGTGTCCCATTTTATATGCCCTGGAAGACGCGGGTATCACACCTCAAGATTATATCGGAATTAAAGAAGAATTTGGAAAGAAAACAAGGCTAGGAGAAGGTGAAGGGACCTGTTTCGGTTCACTGGTATGGTGTTGTAAGCCATCTAAGCCCTGTCCTTTAAGGGACATGGTCATGAGGCGTATTGACATGAGTACTGATGAGTTCTTGGAACTTAAAAAACAACTTTCTGAAGAACTAGTTGGAAAATCGGATTTTCTAGATGAAGACGGTGTGAAAGCACTAGCAGACACATTTAATGTTTCTGAAGAAGAAGCTTTGAAAGTACTTAAAGAATGTGGTAATGATATTAGGACTGCTATGAAAGTTCTTAGAATGAAAGATGCTGAATAAATAATGGGACAACGCTCTTATTTATTTCATTATTTTCATTATTATTACCCAAATGAATAATTTGCAATTAATATTGGGTTCATTATGAATAAGAGTTAATTTATAGATAATTAAATATTATACTCAATGAAGATGAATATTTAATAATAGGAGATTTTTATGACCTGGACTCCCCTTTTTCTTAAAACTGACAAAATGAAGGTCCTAGTATTGGGTGCTGGGGAAGTTGGTGAGAGAAGGGCGTCCCGTTTTATTCAAGCGGGTGCTGAGGTAATTGTTACTGGGGGAAAGATTTCAGATAATCTTCAAAAACTGGGTGCAATGACCAAACCAATTAATGAGATAGAAATTCTGGTTGAATGGGCCGATCTGGTTGTTCTGGCCAGTGGGGATAGTGAAATGAATAATAAAGTTGCAAGTCTTGCAGGAGAAAAGCTTTTAAATCGTGCAGACGCTCCTTTAGAAGGCAATGTTATTGTTCCCACTACATTTTCTATAGCTGATGCTCAAATATCCATATTCACTGGTGGAAAAAGTCCTTTAATGGCCCGTATGCTTAGAAAGAAGATACAATCCATCATAACTCCGGAAGATATATTAAAAATTGAATTACAGGATTATTCCAGAACTAAATTAAAAGAATGTGTTGTAAATCAGAAATTAAGGCGAGATTACCTTTATCAAATTTCTAATAACCCTGAAATTAATAAATGTCTTAAAGAAAATAATTTAGAAGAGGCCATTGATAATGTTAATTCTTTTATAAGTCAACTTGACGATTCTGATTTAAAAATAAATAATCATGGCAATAGTTCTGAAAATCCAGATGAATTATATAAGAGTCAGAACTCTAAGAACCAGAATTCTAATAAAAAGGGGCCTATGAATCAGAAATCTAAAAATATTGGGGAGGACTCTTTTTGATTTTAAATATTAGGGTTGATCATAAAACAGCAGATATTCAGACTATGGAAAACTCAATATCTTCTCTTGATGATTTATTTAACTATTTAAAGTCAAACTATTTAGTTAAAGAGTTTATTTCAATAAAAACCTGCAACCGCGCGGAGTATTATATTTTTGTCAGTTCTTTTCATGATGATTCTAATTATTGTAGTCTGGAAGATGATTTAAAATCTGGATCTTTTATTAAAGAGGGTTTGGTAATTGAAAAAGATCAAAATGCTATGGAACATCTTTTAAGACTATCTTCTGGTTTAGAATCAATGATTATTGGTGAAGATCAAATTTTGGGCCAAATAAGGGATGCTAAAAGAAGAGGAATAAAAGAAAATACTTCTGGTTTAATTTTAAATACTATTTTTACTAAGGCTATTCATGTAGGTCAGGCCGTACGGAAAAAAACTCACATTAATCGAGGATGCGTTTCTATTGGTTCCGCAGCAGTTGAACTGGCAGAAGAAGTTCATGGCAATCTCAAATGTAAAAAAGTTCTGGTGGTAGGTGCTGGAAAGATGGGAACTCTGGTGGCCAAGGCATTGGTTGAGAAACATTTGAAGGCTATTGTGGTCGCCAACAGGACTTATGATCGGGCGGTAGAATTGGCCAAAGAATTAGGTGGTTATGCCATTCATTTTGATCTTCTAATGGAATTTATGGCTGATGCTGATGTTATTATAAGTGCTACTGGTGCCCCTCATCCTATTTTAACTTATGAAAAAGTGAAGGATGCCGTACCTCCAGAGCGAAGAGAATCTTTAGTAATGGTTGATATTGCTAATCCTCGTGATATTGAAGATAAAGTGTCGGAATTAGGGGTTAAAGTATTTAATATAGATAATTTACGCGGAATTGCAGATGAAAACCGCAAGATGCGAGAAGAAGAGGCTAAAGAAGCTGAAAAAATTGTTCAGGAAGAATTAATCCTTCTTGAAAAATCTCTTAAACACATTGAAGTGGAGCCACTAATTTCACAAATACGCCGTGAAATGGAGCTAATTAGGACAAATGAAACTCAAAAGGCCATTAATATGTTAGGTGATCTCAATGGCAAAGAAAAAGTTGTTGAAAATCTTACCAAGTCAGTGGTTGATAAAATCTTCTTTGATGTAGTTTCTAATATTAAACAAGCTGCTGAAAATCAAGATGATGAACTAATTAAAGCTTGTGAGCTTATTTTTAAACGAAATTAATAATTTCATTTTGGAATTATATTTTAATTAGAATAATATGTATTCAATTTTATTTTTAAAATTTTAATTGGATATTTTTAATTAAGCAGAAATTAATTTGATTATTTACAAGCTAGAATACTTACATTAATAATTTCATTTTAATTATAACGGTCCATAGTACCTAAAAAGCGACTGGTCAAAATAGCTAAATATGGTGCGATTATCATTTCCAGTATTGTACTACCTATGGGATCCATATATCCTCTTATTTCATCCACCACAAATGGTTTTAATATCACAAATATAAGTGCAGTTAAAAAACACACTACTAAAAATTTTTTCAACCCTACATTCTTTATTTTTCTAAATATGCCTCTATAATCAAATGCTGATTTTAATTTACCTTTATTATGGGCCATATTCAGTATTGCTGCTTGTAAAATTATAAAAAATATGATTCCAATTACCAAGGAAAGTAAAAACAATTCGAGCGGAAATTTTACAGAAATATCATTCCCCAAATAGATCAATGTCAACCCTGCGGAAATGACAAATAGCACTGCAGGAATGAACATATAACTGCCAACTACTAAAGAATCTTTGAGCCCGTGTGTAAATAATTGTAGCAGATTACTAAATGGTGGTAATTTATCTGATCCATCTACAGAGGACTCTATTATTCTGAATAAATAGCCGGCTTCTATGAAAACTAAAATAAAAAATGCAACTAAAAATATGTAATTAAAGAAATCTGGCATTAACATGTCGGTAGTTTGATCTAATAGGTCTATATCCACGAATATTATTCCTAATAAGATAAATTTTGTCCAGTCTGAAGCTGCGAACTTACTGGCATCTAAAAATAGTTCCTTAATGCTCATATAGTCATATTTATTTTAATGATAAATATTTTATTCTAAAAAGAATATGAAATTCAATTAAGTTGAATTAATTAATCAAATATTAACCAAATTAATTAATTTATAATCAATATTTTAATTCAAAAACTTTTTAAAAAAATTAAAAATAAATAATTAAAAATAAAGATGGGATGAAAATAATGGTTTTTAAGGGATGATTAAGCAAACATTCCCTTAGGTTCGTTCTTTTCGGTCTGATAATTTTTAAGAGCATATTCGACGTGCTTCATTTCCACTACCTCTTCATCATCAGATATGGCTTTATGAAGGGAATTTTTTAATAGTTTTTCTTTAATATCTCTTCCAGACATTCCTTTGGATAACTGGGCCAGCTTTTCCACAGAAACCTTTACTTCCAGAGGCATGGAATCAATATTGTTTTTGATTATTTCCTTTCTTTCTGGTTCTTCTGGAAGTTTAAATTCTATTTCCTCTTCAAATCGGCTTCTAATAGCATAATCTAAAACGGATGGGTTGTTGGTAGCACCTATGGTAACTACACCGTAGTTTTGTTTAATACCGTCCATTTCAGTTAAAAGTGCATTCACCACTTCTGAAACATCTCCTCGCAGGGATTGGTATTTTCTATCCAGACCTACAGCATCAATTTCGTCAATAAATATTACTGAAGGCGAATTTTTAGCTGCAATATCATATAATTCGTGTATTTGGCGGGCACCATCACCCACATGATCTCCAATAAGAGTAGTGGCCTTTATGAGGTATAATGGGACTTTAAGCTCATTAGATAATGATTTGGCCAGCATAGTCTTTCCAGTACCGGGTGTTCCAAAAAATAGGACATTTCTAGGGGCCCATTCTTTGAATTTTTCAGGATCCTGAAGATACTTCATTATTATTTTACATTTAGTTTTGGCTTGTTCTTGGCCTACCACATCATCTATTTTAAGTTGAGTTTCTATTTTCTGAATATCATCAGAATCTTTTAAAACATCAACTAGGAGTATAGATGTATTTTCAGTTATTTTTGACTCGTCAGGATGTGCTTTAATAACTTTAAAAGCATAATCTGGCAGTAATTTTTGATCAAAAAGATAAGATCCTTCTTTTGCAGTAAATCCTTCCCACTGGTCTTGTGCATATAACTCAAAGAGTTCTTTATCGAAAACTTCTATTTTAGGAGTTTCTACTAAATTACAAATGAATGGATAACCTACTGGTTGGAGAACAACCACTTTAGCCTCTTTTTTAGGTTCATTAGAGGCAATTAATAATTTGTTTTCTGTTATATGTGAATCGTAAACTATATTGTTAAATTTCACTGCATCACCTTAAATTTAAAAAAAATTGATAAAAATAATTTAATTTATTATAATTTTAAATCAATAAACTGGATTTTAGTTTCTAAATTTTAATTTCTATATACTTGATTTTTAATAAAATCATTATGACTTTAAATACATATAATTCTTTTTGAATATTCATTTTTCAAATCATGATTAATTTCTATTATGAAATAATTATGAATTCGTTTTTTTTTTTGATTTCAAAGTTTATATATTCTTTTAATTTTTTGCTCAACCTAAAAAATTTTTAGGTGAACCTAAAATTTTATATATGATGATAATCCACTTAAATTAATGAAAGTTTAGGCAAACCTAAATTTAAATTTCTATTAGTCTGATATTGGTGAACAATGAATGATGTAAACTATAAAAAAATGGATATACCATTCACTCCGGTTGTAAAAACGCATGCTAACATGGAATTAAGTATTTTAAATAGAGAGCGTGTGGCCAAAACTAATTGGACGGCTGTTGAAAATCTTCAAGAATTTTTCGATGATCTGGGCCATATGGTGGCAGAAGAAGCTTCCAGAGAGGCATCTAAAAATGGAAAAAACATTATTGGTCCTGAATATATGAAAAAAGCTATTCAAACAGTAATATGTGAATATACTCTTTAAATTCGTTAATAAATTCTATTTTACAAATTATTTTAAAAATATTAGGAGAAATACTTTAATGTGGACAAAAAATATCAAAAATTGGTTTAAATCGAATAAAAAGGATCAAAAGGATTTTAAAGAAAATTCGAAACTGAAATCAAAATTAGATTCGGTTAAACCAAAAAAGATAGTTTTGCTCGGTAATCCAAATGTTGGTAAGAGTATGCTTTTTAACCAATTAACTGGTTCTTATGTGACTGTATCCAACTATCCCGGTACCACTGTAACTGTTGATCGTGGGAAATTTAATATTGATGGAAAAAAATTCGAAATAATGGACTCTCCAGGGATGTATTCTTTAAGTTCCATCACTGAGGAGGAAAGAATTTCCAAGTTAATGCTATTGGAAGAAGACAATGACATTATTATCCATGTAGTAGACTCAAAAAATCTGGAGAGGATGTTAACATTAACTTTACAACTAATTGAGGCAGAATTGCCTATAATACTAGTATTAAACATGATGGATGAGGCTAAAAAAGTTGGAACTATAATTAACCATTCGAAACTAGAAAAACAACTTGGAATACCTGTAGTTCCTACTACTGCTGCTACAGGACATGGCTTAGATCTTCTTAGAGAAATGATAGGTAATTATCATAAAAAAGACAAAATTTTCTCAGTAGAATATAATACAGTTTTAGAAGCGGCTGTTAATAAAATTAGTGCATTAATCCATAATAAATATCCTATTTCTAAGCGTGCATTATCATTGTTGTTATTACAAGAAGATGGGGATGTAAAAAAATTAATTAAAGAAAATAATGATTCTAATTATGAAAAAATAATGTTAGTGGTAAAAGAAACTACTTCACAATTCAGAATGCCACTTAATTATCTTTTTAAGCTCAGATTACAAAAAAATGCTACAGAACTGGTTTCTTCAACATTAAAAACTGAAAAAACAGATAAATTATCTTGGGGCGAAAAGATTAGTCGGTTAATGATAAATCCTGTGACTGGAATACCTATATTGCTGGTAATAATGTATTTTGGTCTTTATCAGTTTGTAGGGGTTTTTGGTGCTGGAGATCTGGTGGACTTGGTGGAATCCACTATATTTGGAGAATGGATAAACCCTTTCGTAACCAACTTTGTGCTTAATTACATCCCATTTACAGCAATCCAAGAATTATTGGTAGGGGAATATGGTATCTGGACATTGGGTGTGACTTATGCCACAGCTATTATATTGCCTATTGTAGGCACATTCTTCCTGATGTTTTCTATAATGGAAGACAGCGGATATCTGCCTCGTTTAGCTATGTTGATAAACCGGTTTTTTAATTTAATAGGACTCAGTGGGAGGGCGGTTATACCCATGGTGCTGGGTCTTGGTTGTGGAAGTATGGCTACCATGGTAACCAGGACTTTAGAAACACCCAGGGAACGGACCATAGCCACCATACTTCTGGCATTAACCATACCTTGTGCAGCTCAGTTAGGAGTAATATTCGCGGTTCTATCTGGACATCCTTCTGCATTGTGGCTTTGGTTCGCTATAATGTTATTATTATATGTAATAATTGGATTAACAGCTTCAAAATTATTGCCTGGTGAGAATCCAACGTTTTATATGGAAATTCCTCCTTTAAGACTACCCAGACCAACTCAGGTACTGAAAAAAACTTATACTCGCCTAATATGGTACTTTAAAGAAATAATTCCTTTATTTATACTTATAAGTATTATATTATGGGCTTTAAGCTTAACTGGAATTCTAAACATGATGATTGCACTGATTGCGCCGGTGATTACAGCCATAGGATTGCCTATTGAAACTGCTGAAACATTCATACTTGGATTCTTCAGGCGAGATTATGGTGCAGCAGGATTGTATGATATACAGAGTACTTTAACTGGGGTACAGCTATTAGTTTCTGCAGTGGTACTAACCCTTTTCATGCCTTGTGTGGCTCAGTTTATGGTAATGACCAAGGAAAGAGGATGGAAAATTTCGTTATTAATTGCAGTTTTCGTTGTTACCTTTGCATTTACCATGGGATTTGTCCTTAACTGGATATTAACCACTTTGGGGGTAGTTTTATGAAATGTGCTCTTTGTGGACATGATTTTGATGAAACTAAAAGACTGGAAATTTGTCAGGGATGTTTAGGATATGGTTGTAAGAAAATCAGATGCCCTAATTGTGGATATGAAACTTTACCTGACCCAGAAATTGGTTCAAAAATAATTAAATTCTTAAAAAGGCTTAAAAAGGAGGCTTAAAAATGAAAATAAGTGAACCTGGAGAAGAATTACTGGAAAAAATATGGGTTTTCATGGAAGACAACAATTTAGAATATGGTTTAAACCATGAAGATTTAGAATTATCTCCTGAAATGGAATTATTCATTAATAAAGATGGATTATATGACGAAAAAGTTGTTGAAGAGCTCAAAAATCTAAAATTAATAGAAATTCAAGATGAAAAAATTAAATTGACTCCACAAGGATGGGAAGAATCTAGAAATATTATTCGAAGACACCGGCTGGCAGAAAAACTGCTTCACGATGTTTTAGGTATGACTGGGGAAGAGATGGAAACCGCAGCATGCAATTTTGAACATATAATGGAAGGAGGGGTAGAAGAGAGTATATGTACTCTTTTATCCCATCCCCATAAGTGTCCGCATGGGAAAAATATTCCTTCCTGTAACTGCCAAAATGGAATATCTCATGCAACCAATTCCTGTAAATGTAATGAATCGGTAAAAAAAGTTTTAGAAAAATCAGTTTTGCCTTTAAATAAAATTAAAAAAGGAAAATCGGGTAAAATTGTTTATATTCAATCTCACAAGCGTGAAAATTTAAATAAGATACTGGCCATGGGTGTTTTGCCAGGGAGAAAAGTGGAAATTATTCAAACTTACCCATCATATGTCTTTCAGGTGGAACACACTCAAATGGCTATAGATCGTGAGATTGCAGAGAGCATATATGTGGGTAATATAGTGTGATTAAATCTTATTATCCACTTTATATTAGGTATATTCTCAGATTAACCTTCTAAAATAAGTTTTTTAATTAATTATTTATAATGG
This sequence comes from Methanobacteriaceae archaeon UBA349, assembly GCA_002509745.1. GTDB lineage: Archaea > Methanobacteriota > Methanobacteria > Methanobacteriales > Methanobacteriaceae > UBA349. Next base: position 12,446 of record DAWK01000059.1, read on the forward strand.
GCTTTTAGAATATACTCCACTTAAATCCGCTCAATTATATCAATCTAAATTCTAAAAGCACATTTTATTTTCATAATCATTAATTTTCTTTTTAATTCAATCATAACTATTTATTTCTATAATTTAAAGGATTTAATCGAGTTTAAACCATCAAAATAGTTAGAATAGATATTAAATATCTTTATAAAATATTATTATAACACGATTTTAATATTAGAGCATCCTGATCTATCAATGGAGTCTCACAGATGATAGTGGAATTCCATCCAGCTTCATTTAATGTTTCTAAAAGTGGTTTAACTGGGGGCCCATATTCTTTTTCTTCCAGGGTATGATGCTTCCTCTCCCCGGCATGCGTATATTCAATCTTGGTGAAATGACAGTGCAGTCTTTTAATGGACAGTTCTTCCTCTAAATAATCTATTATTTTCAGGTAATCATCTGCATTTTTAATGCTCCCTTCACCACGGGCATGTATATGGGCAAAATCAATGGTAGGGGCAAAGTGATCAAAATTTTGACATATCTCAACAATTTCTTCCAGATTACCTAGCTGGGATTTTTTGCCGGTGGTTTCTGGAGCAAAGGTGAATTTTTTAATTCCTAATCCATCTAATTTTTCTAAAATATCTGCAATGGCCTTTTTACATATATTCATAGCTTCAGATGGTGTGTATTTAGTGTAAAACCCTGGATGGAAAACTATTCTGTAGGCTCCCATCCATTCTGCGGCCCGGGCCGATTGTACCAGCCGATCAATGGACCGTTCAATAACTTCTGGATCTTGGGAGGATAAATTGATATAATATGGAGCATGCATGGAAACCCGTATTTTATTTTCCTCAGAATTTTTCCTAAGTTCTTTTGCAGAATTTTCACCTATACGCACACCATAAGTGGCCTGATATTCATAGGCATCCAGTCCTTCTTGAGCAATATAGTTGCAAGCATGCACACTTTTTCCTTTAAAACCAATTGGATTTCCTGCTGGGCCAAATATTATTTTATCACTCATTAAATCACATTTTAGTTTCATTAAAAATTTATTAGGGGTTAATTAAATTTATTAAGTATTTTTTAGAATATTGAAAAAAATTATAAGTTTAATTTGATAGATTGGAATATAAATAGGGTAAAAATAGGTAAAAATGGATAATAAAAAAATTATATGGGGATTTTTATAAAATATCCATAGCTTTATTGGTTTTTTCAATGGATTTATTATTATCTTCTTCCATTTCAAGCATGGCCCGTATAGCATCCACATTTTCTGGAACAACATCAGATTCCTGGTGAACAGCCTGCATGTAGTATAATTCTCCGTCAACTACATTCAAGGACTCTTGCCAGACTGGAATTTCAAATAAATCATTCCTGGATCGGCCTAATTCTTTGGCATATTCCATTACTTCGGCGGTGGATCCAATACCTTCGCTGGCCTTAACTAAAAGCACTCTTGATGTGGCTTCCAGTTTAGCAATGATTTCATCTACTTCCACCGGGTTTTCCAGTTCAACCATGATATTGTGTTGATGCATCAATGTGGTAGGGACTAATAATGCCATAGTATTAATATTAACACCATACATCACTGTTTTTAAATCAGGCCCGTGGTGAGAAGGTACTGTTGGTGGGTTAGGGACCACAGCATTTATCGGCCCTTTATTAATCTGGGAAGGATCTCCGCCCCGGCGAACCATTACTGCTCGAACCTTTTTAATTCCACATAATTCATTGATAGGATTTAAAGTCCGGGTAAGTCCGGTGGTATTACAGGAAACCACGCGAGTATAATCTTTTCCATAGGAGTCTGAATAATTTGCAAATGAATTAAAGGATAATCCTACGTTATCGTGCTTTTCTCCGCCCTGGAAGATGGCTTTTAAGCCTAATTCTTTGTATTTTTCCAGATTTTTAGCACCAATCCCTTCTGGTGTACAATCTACTATGATGTCTGATTCAGCCAGCATTTCATCCACAGTACCGCTTATTTCAATCCCTGCATCCTGGAAAAGTTTTTCTCTTTCAGGAATGCTTATGTAAAGATTGTATCCCTTTTTCACGGCCATTCGGGCCTCAAAGTCAGGTTTGGTTTTGGACACCCCTATAATTTTCATGTCGTCTTGAGCAGATACTGCATCAGCAACTCTTTTTCCAATGGTTCCATATCCATTTACTGCAACAGATTTCATTTAATTAACCTCCCTATAAATTAAATTAATTTCACGCAACTTTTATTTGAAGAAATTAATTTTTTTTAGTTATTCTAACATCTTATTTTACTTTAAAGACTATTGATTGAAACTCAATATCTTAAGCTAAAGACGGATAATAAGTTTCACTTTAAATATGTTTAGTTATAAGAATATCTTGTATTGTAACTTTTATAAACTTTTTTAATTGTTTTTAAGGATTTTAAAAAACTGCTATAAAAATTACAATTTGAATAATTATGATAATTAAAATCAAGCTAAAAAATTAAAAATTAAAATGGCCAGTTAAGGCCAAAAATAAAATCAAAGCAGGAGATTATTCCAGCTGCTCCAATTTTTCTGGGAAGTAGGTATCTACTACGTATTCCAATCCATATTTGGAGAAAGATTGCTGTTCTGCCTTTTTACCGATTTTGAGCATTTTCTTAATTTCCATTTTCCAGGTTTCATCCCGGTAGCGAGGGTCCTTGAGAAGCTCTTTTAAACGGAGAACATCAATGTCTTTTAAGGGGTCGGTCGGAAGGTCGTATTTTATAATGTCACTAGCAGTAACTCCCAGAAACTTGGCATCTGGAGTGGCCAAGTCGTGATTTACATGGGCCAGTTTAGCACTTCCAGAGATAATAACCTGGGCTATGTGAAAACCCCAGGGGTCTCCGTCGTTACAAATATAAACTGGAAGGCCTAATTCATCATTTACTCTTTTAAGGAACCTTCTCGTTGCTCTAGCAGCCTGACCCTTTAATCCCACAATCAGTGTATCAAATTTTTTGTAAGCGTTTTCTTGAACCATTCGGTGGAACATCCCCATGGTTTCCACAGCAATAACTCTTTGTACGTTATGGTCCACAAGTTCTACTTCATTTATGGTGGGAGAAATGGTATAACCTGATTTTCCAGACCTAAGAGCGTTAATTTCGAGATCGTCTTCTTTTATAGTTAAATCTCCATAAACTGATGCTCCATCTTCTTCGGGCATTAGGCCCAGGTCTTCTCGGGTCATTCCTAATGTTACTTCCAGATCTTCACCTACAATGTTAGATTCGTCCTGAGTTCCAAATTCAACTTCCCATCCTTCAGAAACGTAATAAAGCTCCCTTAAAGTAGCTGTTTTTTCTCTCTCAACTAATTGCTTACAGAAATTGGCCATGTAAACCATTTGACCAATTTTTTTTATTTGTTTTACATTTCCCAGAGAACGTTGACCATAACGATCTCCTAGCACGTAATGTCTTTTGTTCTCGTCGTAAACGATGTTGGAAGTACCACGGGACGGTACTTTTACTGCAGGGACTTTGTTTTGAGCTACATCTTCTATGATGGTCTCTCCCAGACTTTTAAGCTTGTTAATGGTGATTTCTTTCCTAGTCATCATCTATGGGTTCCCCCAATAATTCTGCCAGCGCTCGGCGAGTAACTTTGGCCAGAACGGGTTGATATTCTGGTACATCTGTTTCGGCTAGTAAAGCTGCTTCTTTTAGAATAACGGGCACATATTCTTCGAAAATCTTGGAACGCATGGCCTCTTCTTTTTCAGCCTTTTTAGCTCTCAGGTATTTTTGTAGTTTCCGGGCCACGGTCATGGCGGTTTGTCGGACTTCGTGCAAGATTTCTGGTTCTGGAGCTACACTTTGTTTACCTGTGGATAAGTAAGGCACCTGGGTTGAAATAATATTTACAAATATGGTTATGGGAGCACTTTCCATATCTCTTATTCCATATCTCTTCCAGTCAATACTCTTTAAACCTTCAGTTATGGCACAACTACCTTGATCAAATGATAATGGGACTCTATTGGCAAAACGCATGATTTCTGCTTTGCGTTGTTCTCCAACCATTCTTCCAGAGTCTCCACCATATGCTATACCGGCTTCTATAATAAATGCCACTCCTCCACGGTAGGTAACAGGCTTTCTACTGATAGCAGATACAAATTCAGGGTTTAAAATTTCTATAACACCTTTTTCAATTTGTTCTTGACCAATTGGTATTAAACCAGATGTTGGTGGTGCCATAAAGTCCATTTTAGTAAATAAATCCACTATTTGTTCTGCTTCCTCCCATTTCATATCCTTCGGCCTTTTATTAAGGTCAATACCAGTCAATTCTTGAATCTCATTTACTCTTTTAGTGGACATTCTGGAGAGTGAACTGGTTAGCAGACTTCTGAATCGGCGCTTGTCGGTGTGCTTGGCCATGAATATAAGATCGTCAGCCGTAACACCTTTAGGGTGAGGAAGAACTTCTTTAGGTAATGGTGGAATAACAGCTGAGGCTCGATTAAATATGTATTTATGTCCAGTTGGATCTCTAAATACGATTTTTGCGTGGGGGTTAGCAATCATGGTCCTTCTGATGTATTCAAAAGCACCTTGTTCTGATAAAGAGTAAGAAACGTCTTTAAAGTGAAGTTCCAAACAAACACCAGTGCTCTTAACATCTACTTTTTTTCTCTCCAGCACAAGACCCTTATTTTTCTTTACATCCATCTTAAGGGTCATTTGAACTCCCTTAAGTTCTCCGTTCTCTTTGTAACCAGAAATAACTCGTGCAGGTTTTCCGGTGGTCATTTGGGATAACAGTACACATCCACTGCACCCTAAACCTTGTTGACCACGAGACTGGATGTTTCTAAACTTAGAACCAGCAAACATGGTACAGAATACTTTGGTAACGAAGTTTTTAGGTATCCCTGGCCCATTATCAGTATGTCTTAAAACATAATGGTCTTTATCCAACCTTTTAAGGTCAATTTTTATTTCAGGGAGTATTCCTGCTTCCTCTGCTGCATCAAAACTGTTGGTTATCAATTCGTGAAAAACAATGGTAAGGGATCTTATCTTACCAGAAAATCCAAGCATCTGCTTATTTTTTCTGAAAAATTCAGATGCGGTTAATTCTTGAAACTCTTCAAAGAGTTCTCCAGCTTGTCTCTCCAAAATTACCCTCCTTGTATAGTGATTTATTTGGAATCTAAAAATATAATTGAGATATTGATTTTAATGATTGGCTTGATTAATATTAATTGAAATACAAAACAATTAATCCTAAAATATAATCTTTAAGTATTAATATTTTACTTATAAATCCCTAGTTTTTTCTGAAAATTACAAAAATATCTCAAAAATTTATTGTTAAAATGTGTAATATATACTATTCTATTTGTTACATATATACCAAATGGTTTCAAACATGATAAATTTGCTATCTATAAAAAAATCATGGCAGATTCATGAAATTAAATCCGCCAAGGTATAATTAATTTATTTTAAATTGATGGTGTCATGAAAATGTTTGAGTTTCATGTCCTGTTTTTTCTTTTCCAGGAAACCATACACTGACTTGTGCCGGGAGCCATTTAAAATCATTTCAACGGCTTCTTTAGCAATCAATAAATTTTCAAGGTCCCCTATTATGGAAACAGTCTTCCCATATACTGACATGTCCACTCCAGTCATTTCGTGTATTATTTGTCTTGTAATACCGTCTCGACCAATAATTCTACCTTTTTGCCTAGCCAGAGCCTTTTTAGATTTCCCTACATACTCAGTGAGTTTTATTATGTCTAGAGCCACATCATCTTTTAGTAATCTAAGGGCAATCTCTGGATTAAATCCTCTTCCAATGGCCTTTACTATACTGCGTGTTTTCCAAGGTAATAATGGGTCTTCAAGGTCCTCTTGCGGAATTATGGTTACAGTTCCAGCTTCACTATCTATGTCCAATGTGGTCTGGGTTAATTTTTCTATATGTTGTTTTACTTCTCCTTTTTTCCCAATTAAAACCCCTACTCGCTCGCGGGGTATTTTGAGATATTCAGTGGTGGTCATAATTTCACCTCGTATTGATTTATTAGTTTTTAGTTATTATTCACTAGGAATAATTGTTGATTAAATATTAAAGTCAGTATACGACTATTTTATAAAATTTAAAAAGTCGTGACCGAAATTATTATTTAAACAAATCTATTATAAAGCTTTCTAATATTTTTTAGAAATATTAATAAATGGAATTTGTTTAAGAATATAATTGATTTTAAAATGACATTTTAAAAGGAATTTAATTATATAAATAATTTAAAAATTTTTGAATTGAATTATAAAAATTTGAATTATAAATAGGAATTATTTTAAAAAATATTAATTATCCCATAATTTCTTTTTTAACATCTTCAAAAGAAGCTGAGGCTCCAAAGCTTTCGAAATTTTTTAATAAATTTTCTATATCTCTATCTAGAAGTTCTCGTGATATGGGATGATCTAAAACCATAGATTGTGAAACATCAATTATAACTGGGTTTTCTTGATGATTGAGAATATTAAATATTGAAAGATCGCCATGAACTAATTTAGCACCTTGATACATTTTTTTTAGTTCATCAATAACCATTTCAAGCATTTGTTCTGGATCTTCTGGGCCCTGGTCTCTTAAGGTGGGGGCGGCATTACCGTCTTCATCACCTATAAATTCCATTATTAAAACATTATTTTTGGTTATTATTGGTTTTGGAACGTTCATACCTGCTTCTAGACATCTACTAAGATTTCTAAATTCTTTAGTTACCCAAGCATCTACTAATTGCCTTTTATTAGTTGTTCTAACCTTAAATCTAGGGTCACCTTGTATATAGTACTGCATTTTCTTAAAATCAGAGGTAGAAATACGGTATACTTTAACCGCTACAATATGGCCATCTTCATGAACCCCTTTAAATACATTGGCCTCTTTACCAGTGCTTATGGCTCCATTTAATATATTTAAATAGTTACTATTGGCCAACTTATAAAGCGTTTCCATTGTTTTCCGATCAAAGACTTCACTACTGACTCTACGATCTTCCACACTTTTAATCCGTTTTTCGGCTAGCATCTTCCGTAAACTAGCATCGGCCTTAGTTACCTTAGGATCCATTAAATCATCCTTATTTATTTTTGTCATATTGGTTTACTGCTTAAAAATGAATTATGTTAAATTATTAGTATATTATTAAATTCATGATATTAATTACGGATATTATATTTAAAATTAAGATTAAAATTAGCAAGTATTATTCAAATAAATTAAGCATTAATTAGGATGTAATGGGTTTAGGGATCTCCCTAAATTCCATCAAGCTAATTATTAATTAAATGATTAAAGGTTCAAGTAACCTCTTTTTTCAAGCCAGTTAGCTTCAGTTCGAGTATATCTCCAGACTATATCGGCTTTTTCATCGCTTTGGAATTCCCATGGTTTTATTAGAACTACGTCTCCTTCTCGAATCCAAATCCGCTTTTTCATCTTTCCAGGAATTCTACCTAATCGAACTTTACCGTCGGTACATCGGACTCTTAGTTTTCCGTGACCTAAAATCTGTTCTACTACGGCTGGAATTTCTCCTCTTCGTGGAGTTCTTACTCTTCTAACTTCTTGTGGTTCATATCCTCTACTCAAATACTCTCCTCCTAAATGAGATTAATTGCTTATTTTTCATTAAATATTATAAATCTTCTTGAGAATCAGATTTAATTAAATATAATATAATTATAAGGTGTCAACCTTTATATAATGATTTATAAAATTAAAAATATATTTATAGTTTTATATTTGTTTATAACTATCATTTAATCAATTGTATAATTAATTAATTTATTATAGAAATTATTTTAAGAAATTATTTTATTAAGAAAAATATTCTAAACGAAGGCATTTACCATGGTTAATGAATTTTTAAAGATAATCGAAGTTCCAGAAGTTGAAAAAATTTTAGAAAATCTTTTTAATAATCTTTTTTCAATTCAAAAATCAGAATATGTTGAATTGGAAGGTGCTCATCACAGGGTTCTTTCTGAAGATATTTATGCTACAATTGATTTACCCCCCTTCGACCGGGCATCTAAAGATGGTTATGCAGTACATGCACCTGATACCTTTGGAGCTAGTGAAGAAAATCCAGTTGTTTTAAATCTTTTAGAAGTAATTGAGGCTGGTCAAAAACCCCAAAAAGAAATTAAGCCCGGATTTTGTTCAGTAATAAATACTGGTGCACCTCTTCCTAAAATGGCCAGTGGCGTGGTTATGGTTGAATATACGGAAATAAAAGACAATAAAGTTTATATCTATCGCCCAGCTACGCATGGTCAGTTTATAACTAAAAAAGGGACAGATATTAAAGAAGGAGAATTACTTCTATCTTATGGTACTTTCATTAGCTCCGACAAAATGGGAGTTTTAAGTGCTATGGGATTGAATAAAATCCCGGTTCAGGAAAAAATCAAGGTGGCCATAATTTCTACGGGTAAAGAACTGGTTAATTCTGGCCAGAATTTGAAATATGGTCAGATATTTGATGTAAATTCTTATTCTTTACAAAGTGCAGTACTATCTTGTGGTGCAGAGCCATTATGGTTAGGTGTTGTCCCAGATAATTATGAGGGATTAGCAGATTCCATTAAGAATGCTCTAAAAGAATGTAATATAATTTTAACTTCCGGCAGCACTTCGGCGGGCACTGGAGATGTTTTAAAGCAAGTCATTGAGGACATGGGTGAAGTATTGGTGCATGGTATTTCAGTTAAACCAGGTAAACCAACAATTATAGGAAAAATAGATGAAAAAATTGTAATTGGCCTTCCAGGATATCCAGTAGCTGCTTTAATGATATTCCAAATATTTTTAGCTTCACATATTCGTCAGTTGGGTGGTTTACAATCAGATGATTCTATTAAAACAGTAAATTATCCTATTGAAGGAAGATTTTACTCTTCTAGAGGTAGATTACACTACGCCCTTGTAAAAATAATTGATGGTAAAGTTCATCCTATTTTAAAAGATTCTGGTGCTATAACAGCTCTGGCTGAGGCCCAAGGTTATATTAAAATCCCCAAAAATGTGGAAATTATAACTGAGGGAATTGAAGTTGAAGTTGTGCTCTTTGACAGATCCTAAATATTATTTACTTTTTTAAATTTTACTTAAATTTTGTTTTTTATTTTTTTTAAAGCCTATTTTTCTATTTTTGTTTATTAAAATAATAAAAAAATATTTACTGAACCTTTTTTTAAATTGAATAAGTAAAACAACAAACAAAAAAATAAAAAGAATATGAGATGCAATTAAATAAAATCAAAAATGAAATCAGATGAAAATATTATTCAATTTCTTTTTAAAGCTTTTTCTGAAGTTCTTTAATGGTATTGACCACTGAATTTTTATTTAATTCTTTTATTTTGGGCCTAATTATCAATACCACTTCAAGACCTAGCTCCAGAGCAGCATCTATCTTACCGGGAACTCCTCCAGTTTCTCCACTTTCTTTGGTGATAATAACTCCAACATCATATTCCCTCATCAACGCCTGATTGAATTCTTTAGAGAAAGTGCCTTGCATGGCCACAATATTTTTTCCAGAAATCCCTATTTCCTCACAAATACCAATGGAAGTAGTATTGGGTAAAACCCTCACTATTAATTGGGTTAAGGGAACACTTTTTAGAATTGATTTTATGGTAGAAACACCGGCCAGATGTAAAACTTTCTTTTCATTATTTTTTATAATGCTCTTGGCAAATTGGCCGGCTTCCTCAAATGAATTGACAATGTGGATCCCTTCAACATTAAAATAATTAATTGAAGGCCTTTCAAAGCGAATATATTTAATTGAAGCCTTTTTTGATGCATTGATGGCATTGGTGGTAGCCTGGGTTGCGAAGGGGTGGGTAGCATCTATTAAAATTTTCACATCTTTTTTTTGAATTAAATTTACAAGTTCATCTGCCTCAAGTGGTCGAGATATGACCTCATCTGCCCCTGCTTTTTTAGCTAGAATGGCCCCATAACTGGTGGTGGTGGAGGCCAAAATATTAAAATGTGTTTCTTCATTAGAATTGCTTTTGAAAGAACTTTCATTGTTTATAGAAAGCATTTCAATGATTTTAATAGCATCTTTTGTCCCGGCCATCACCAAAATATTCATCTAATCAAACCTTGCCACGATTTTTTCACTAATTAATATAATACTGGCCACCAGAACTATTAAAACCCAGTCAAACCCAGATATGGCAGTTGTTTTAAATATACCTTGTAAGAATGGTATATAAATGACCATTACTTGCAATAAGAATGATGATGCCACTGCAATTAATAGGAAACGGTTGGAAAATCCAGTTTTGGATTTGCAGTTAAATACATTGAAAATCTGGAACATTACAAATACGGTAAATGCTATAGTTGTAGCTCTAATGGTGCTCACTCCAATAGAAAGCTCGTAAATGTAAAGAGCCAAAGTTCCTATGGCCATTACTATTCCCGTAAAAATGATCCTTAGCATTGTTTTTCGAGGCAGTATATTTTCTTTTTCAGGTTTTCTGAGCATAATTCCCTTTTCTGCTGGTTCAACACCTAATGACTGGGCAGGCGGCCCATCCATGATAATGTTGATCCATAAAATTTGTATGGGATTAAATGGGATGGGCAGGCTCATTATAGATGCAGAAACTATGGTTAAAATAGCTCCTACATTGGTGGAAAGCTGGAATTTAACAAATCGACGTATATTGTCATATATTGTTCTACCTTCTTCTATGGCATGTACAATGGTAGCGAAGTTATCATCCTGTAGTATCATGTCTGAGGATTCTTTGGCCACATCAGTTCCACTGATTCCCATAGAAACACCAATCGATGCTTTTTTAAGTGCAGGGGCGTCATTTACTCCATCACCAGTCATGGAAACTACGTTGTCTTTGTTTTGAAGAGCTTCTACAATACGCACTTTTTGTTCAGGGAAAACTCGAGCATATACTTCCACATCTTCCACAATTTCTGCAAATTCCTCATCAGAAAGTTTTTCCAGATCATTTCCAGTTAGAACTTTCCCATCTTTTAAAACTCCTATTTCTTTGGCAATGGCGGCAGCAGTATCTCTATGGTCTCCTGTGATCATTACCACTTTAATACCTGCTTTTTTACAAGTGGCCACAGCTTCAGCTGCTTCTTTTCGTGGAGGATCCATCATACCGGCCAGCCCCACTAAGATTAGATTACTTTCCAGAGTTTCTTTGTCTTCTAAATCTTCATCCGGTGCCACCTTCCGGTAAGCCAGTCCTAGAACCCTTAGAGCTTCTCCAGTCATTTCTTTAAGACTGTTCATGAAGTTTTCTTTATCTGCTTCAGTTAATTCCCGGACCACTTCATCCTCTTCGATGTATTTACACATACTTAAAACGATTTCAGGAGCCCCTTTAGTGTAAAGATAAATTTCTCCACCTTTTTTATTCAAGGTAGTCATTCTTTTACGGGTACTGTCCAGGGGAATTTCCATTATTCGAGGATAAGTTTTTTCCAGTTCTTCTCGTGAATAATCTTCCTCTTCAGCATATACTAACAAAGCACCATCAGTTGGGTCTCCAATAACTTTTCCATTGGATAAACTGGCATTATTACACAACGCACATACTTCCAGTGCCCTTTCTGATGAATTTAAGCGAGCATCTCTTACAGACATTTTATTTAAGGTTAAAGTTCCGGTTTTGTCAGTACAAATTACGGTACAGGATCCCAGAGTCTCCACCGCCAGCAGCTTTCTGACCACTGCATTGACCCTAGCCATTCTTTGCATTCCTAGAGCTAAAGTAAGGGTTAAAATTGCAGGCAATCCTTCAGGAACTGCAGCCACCGCCAGAGATACGGCGGTTAAAAAAGTCTCAACCAGCGGAACTCCTTTGGCCAGCTGTAGGATGAATACTCCCACACAAACCACTATGGCAATCAACCCCAGCATTTTTCCCAGGCCAGAAATCTTTTCTTGAAGGGGGGTAGCTGTATCTTCACCTTGTAACATTTCTGCAATTTTTCCAATAGAAGTTTGCATTCCTATTTCTACCACTGCACCGATTCCTCGCCCAGATATAACGTCTGAATCCATATAAGCAATCGTTTCCCTTTCATTTTCGGCCTTTTCTTCATCATATGTCTTAGAAACCGGTAAAGATTCTCCAGTGAGTGATGATTCGTCTATTCTAAGGTCATAACTTTCAATTAAACGAATATCTGCAGGTACATTATCTCCTTCTTCAACAACTACTACGTCTCCTCTTGTAAGTTGGGAAGCAGGAATTTTTTCTGTTTTACCGTCACGAATAACCACGGCTTCACTTGATATAAGTCCTTTTAATTTTTCCATGGCTTTTTCAGCCTTGTTCTCCTGCAAGAATCCTACAGTAGCATTTAAAATAACTACTAACAATATTACTACTGCATCAATGGCATCTCCTACAAAATAGGCTGCCACTGCGGCCACTATTAATAAAATAATTAATATGTCCATAAATTGCAGCAGGAACTTTTTTACAGGTCCGTCTTTTTTTTCTTCCACTAACTCGTTAGGCCCATATTCTTGGGTCCTTTTTTGAGCCTCAATTGAGTTTAAACCGTTTTTAGTGGTATTAAGTTCTTTTAATGTTTTTTCAATGCTCTTTTTTTCCCATTTCATAATTAACACTCTTTAATTGGGGATATTAATTGATAATAGTCAAATTTAAAAAAATATTTTTGATTTTATTTATTTTGATTTCCAGATTTCTTTAATTATTAATTTATATTGTTTATATAATTAATTGATAATATTATCAAGTTATTTGATATTTTAGGATTTATTTGTATTAATTAACTTCTAAGTATAGGTTCTATATAAAAAAATAGCAAAATAAAAAAATTGTTTTATTTATCAAAATAAAAAAAACATTCAATTAAATAAATTCAATAAATATAACTTAAGGATAAACATAAAAAACGGCCTTTTTATAATTTACTAGTCGCATTTTCTGCCGGGTATTTATAGTGTCTCCACTTAGAGGTTTAATAATCAATATAGCACCTATATTCTGAGCTAGATCCATAATTGTTTGGTGCAGTTCCATGGGGGGCCTAACTGAATAAATAATACTAGCACCATCATAAACTCTTAAGTTTGGCTGGGTTATATCATCCTGAATTATATCTCTATGGGAAGGTTTAATATCAGTTAAAATAATATTCATTTTAGAATGTTTTTGAAGGTTGGCAGCAACTTCCAAAAATTTGCCTGCCCCCACCTCTACTATTTTATCAGAGGGAGTACATTGGTTTATAATATATGATGCAAGATCTTTCCACATGCTATCACCGGAGATAGAAATGATTATAAGGGAATTCAGACTTTCAGACCTTAAAAAGGTCGTAGAAATCGAAGAAATGTCTTTTGACGAACCATACCCTCCTAGCATCTTGAAAGATATTTTCAATCTTGGTGCAGGATTTTTAGTGGCTCAAGAAGATAATATAATTGTAGGGTATATTATATTTTGGATTAGATTTGAGGATGAAGGTCATATCATTTCTCTGGCGGTGGATAAAAAATACCGTCGTAACTGTGTGGGTAAGAAACTTTTAGGAATGTCCATAGAAATGTTTCAGAAATTTAATATGAAAAACATTAAATTAGAAGTAAGATATGAAAATAAAGGGGCCATTAAATTTTACAAAACCATGGGTTTTTATGAAGATAAAATAATGCCCGGTTACTATGAGGACGGGGAAAATGCAGTTATAATGAACTTGCCACTGGAAAAAGAACTTTCCTATTCCAAGAATAAATCTAGGAGCAATAAATCTAATAAATGGATGGATTAATATCTGAAATAAAATATCTGAGATTTTAATAGTAGAGATTATAACTAGGAATATAACTAAATATTAACTAATGAATTAATTAAATTATAATTATTATAAAAAATACATACTACTAAAATACTAATTATTAGATTATTTGGATTATAGTCCACTGAAATTCATGTCAAATATATTAAAAATCAAATTATCTACTACTTATCAATTATGGTGATTAAATGGTAAAAGAGGCAAAACTTGCTTTAGAGGACGGAACTATTCTCACAGGAGAAAGTTTTGGTTATGAAACAATAAAAACAGGAGAAGTGGTATTTGCCACTGGAATGACCGGCTATGTTGAATCCCTCACGGATCCTTCCTATAAAGGCCAAATTTTAATGACAACTTATCCATTGCAGGGTAACTATGGTATAAGTCCTGAATGGTATCAGTCAGAAAGTATTAAGGCCGAAGGATTCATTGTAAGGGAAGAATGTATTCATCCTTCCCATAGTCTTTCTGAGAAGGGATTGTCTGACTTTTTATCTGAATTTAAAATTCCAGGAATTGGTGGAATTGACACTAGGGCATTAACCATCAAAATAAGAGAAAGAGGAACCATGAAAGGGGCATTGGCCACAACTGAAGTCTCTGATGAGGAATTATTAGAAATGGCTATTTCTCAAAAAGATATCACTGAAATTGATTTGGTGGATGAGGTTTGTGTTAAAGAACCAAAAATCTTTGGAAAAGATTATCCTGAAAGAGTTGTTATTGTTGATTGTGGAATAAAAAACAACAGTATCAATGCTCTTTTAAAAAGAGAAGCGGGAGTAGTTGTTTTACCATATAATACGAATATTAAAGATATTCTGGATTACGATCCTGATGCAGTTCTCATATCAAGCGGTCCGGGAGACCCTAATCGGGTTAAAGATGCTATAAATGTTATTCCAAAGCTTGCTGAGCGATTACCTGTATTTGGTATATGTTTGGGTCAGCAGTTAATTTCTCTGGCATTTGGGGCAAAAATTTATAAGATGAAATTTGGCCATCGGGGAACTAACCAGCCGGTTAAGGATTTAAAAACTGGAAAAGTATCTATAACTTCTCAGAATCATGGTTTTTCTGTAGATCCAGATTCTATTACTAATAAACCTATAAATGTCACTCAAATTAACTTAAATGATGGTACCGTCGAGGGAATAGAGCATGAAGAACTACCGGTAAGTAGTGTGCAGTATCACCCAGAAGCAGGGCCTGGCCCGCATGATACCGACTATGCATTTGATAGATTTGTCAAAGTTATGAGGGATTACTAGGTTGGAAAAACCTTTATTAATCTTTATATTCAGATTAATTATCATTTAATAAACTAATTTATTAAAATTCCATAATTATATTTCAATTAATCACTTAAATATGAATAAAAATTATAAAAAACGGGGATCAGGAATGCCTAAGGATCAAAATATAAAAAAAGTACTCATAATTGGGTCTGGACCCATTCAGATAGGTCAGGCTGCTGAGTTTGATTATTCTGGCTCTCAAGCGTGTAAATCATTACAAGAAGAAGGTATTGAAACGGTTCTGGTAAACAGTAACCCGGCCACTATCATGACTGATATTGACATGGCCGACAGTGTTTATGTGGAACCATTAACACCAGAAATCGTTGCTAAAATCATTGAAAAGGAAAAACCAGATGCTGTTTTACCTACTATGGGTGGACAAACTGGACTCAATGTAGCCACGGGACTGGAAGAGATTAATGCTCTGGAAGGAATTAAAGTCTTGGGATCTACTGTAGAAATCATACGAAATGTAGAAGATCGGGACTTATTTGATATTTTCATGAAAGAACTCAATGAGCCAGTGCCCAAAGCTAAAGCTGTTAAATCACTCGATGAAGCCTTAGAAGCTGTTAAAGAGATTGGCTATCCAGTTATTGTACGACCTGCTTTTACACTAGGTGGTACTGGTGGTGGGGTGGCCTACAAGGAAGAAGAACTAATTGAAATAGCCACTCGCGGACTGGATATGAGTTTTATTAGCCAAGTACTCATTGATCAATCTGTTATGGGCTGGAAAGAGTTTGAATATGAGGTGGTACGGGACAAAAATGACACCTGTGTTATTATCTGTAATATGGAAAATATTGATCCTATGGGAATCCACACTGGAGAGAGTATAGTAGTAGCTCCTTCCCAGACCCTGAGTGACGTGGACAACCAGATATTAAGAAATGCATCCATTAAGATTATAAGGGCTTTGAAAATCGAGGGTGGATGTAACATACAGTTTGCCTTTAACCCGGAAACCCGAGAGTACAAAGTAATTGAAGTTAACCCTCGTGTGAGCCGGAGCAGTGCCCTGGCTTCTAAGGCAACGGGTTACCCTATAGCCAAAATTTCAGCTAAAATCGCCATTGGAATGACCTTAGATGAGATCCAAAACGACATCACCAAGGAAACACCGGCTTCTTTTGAGCCCACATTGGATTATGTAGTGGCCAAGATACCGCGTTGGCCCTTTGACAAGTTCAAAGGCATAAGTAAGAAAATTGGGGTTCAGATGAAGTCTACTGGTGAAGTAATGGGCATTGGACGAACTATTGAACAATCACTTCACAAAGCTATCCGTTCTTTAGATATTGGCCGATACGGATTTGAAGAGGTTTCTTTTACCCGGGACGATCTGGCCAATCCTACTGATGAGCGAATGTTTCAGGTTTACACTGCCTTAAAGCAAGGAACAAGTGTAAATGAAATTCACCATATTACTCAAATTGACAAATTTTTCCTATATAAAATATTGAATATTATTAATTTTGAAAAGCAATTAAATGCTGATTCTATTAAAGACCCTAAATTGATGCACAAAGCCAAGAAAATGGGTTTTGCTGATGCTGAACTTGCTGTAATAACTGGCCTGGAAGAATCAGAAATTAGAAAACTTCGAAAAGATGCTGGAATCGTGCCTACATATAAAATGGTAGATACCTGTGCTGCAGAATTTGAAGCTAAAACTCCTTATTATTATGGTACGTATGATATGGAAGATGAAGTTCCAGTTTCCAACGAGCGAAAAATTGCTATTATTGGTGCTGGCCCTATAAGGATTGGACAAGGTATTGAATTTGATTATTGCTGTGTACATGCCTCTTTAGCCCTTAAAGATGAAGGGATAGAAACTATAGTCATTAACAACAATCCTGAAACGGTTAGTACGGATTATGATATTTCTAGCAAGCTCTATTTTGAACCACTCACCTTGGAAGATGTCATGGGCATAATGGATAAAGAAAAACCAGAAGGAGTAGTAGTGCAATTCGGAGGGCAGACCTCCATAAACCTAGCAGTGCCATTGGCTGAAGAAGGCGTTAAAATTATGGGAACTCCTCACGAGAGTATTGACCGGGTTGAAGACCGAGAACAATTTACTCATGTATTAGAAAAGCTGGAAATACCTCAGGCACCTTATGGAATTGCTAAATCTTTTGAAGATGCTCGAAAAGTCGCTGAAAGAATAGGATTCCCAGTTCTGGTGAGACCATCTTATGTTCTAGGTGGTCGGGCCATGCAAATTGTCTATGATGATGACGAACTTCGAGAATACATGAAAGAAGCCGTTAAAATTTCTCCAAAGCATCCGATTCTGGTGGATAAATTTTTGGAAGATGCTATTGAAGTTGATGTGGATGCTCTCTGTGATGGGGAAGATGTATTCATTGGAGGAATCATGGAACACATTGAAGAAGCGGGAGTTCACTCTGGAGACTCAGCTTGTGTTATTCCACCACAAAGTATCCCCGAAGATACTTTAAACACTATCAAAGAATATACTCATTATTTGGCCCTGGAATTAGGGGTTGTAGGATTAATGAATATCCAATACGCTGTAAAAATGGACTCTGATAATGAACCGAAGGTTTACATATTGGAAGCCAACCCACGGGCCAGCCGTACAGTACCCTTTGTTAGTAAAGCAGTTGGTATTCCGCTGGCCAAAATTGCAGCCTTGCTCATGATTGGCAAAAAACTGGGTGATTTAGGACTTAAGGATGAAATTAAAATCAACCATGTGGCAGTAAAAGAATCTGTTTTCCCATTCATTAAATTGCCAGAGTCTGATTCAATTTTAGGTCCGGAAATGAAATCTACTGGGGAGAGTATGGGTATTGATGACAACTTTGGTCTGGCTTATTATAAGTCTCAGCTTTCAGCCAACATGGATCTTTTAACTGAAGGAAAAGTCTTTATCAGTGTTCGGGATGCAGATAAGGATAAGATTCAGGATATTGTAAAGAAAGCTGACGAACTAGGATTTAAAATTGTTGCCACTGTGGGAACAGCTAAAGCAGTGGAGGATGTGGCTGATATTGAAGTCATAAGGAAGGTTAGTCAAGGATCTCCTAATATACGAGAATCTATATTAGATAAAGAGATTGGTCTTATAATAAATACTCCGTCTGGAAAACAATCTGCTGATGATGGTTATCTTATCCGTAGAATGGCTGTGGAATTAGGAATACCTTATGTGACAACTTTAGCTGGTGCTCGAGCTGCTTTAAATGCTATTGGAGAAGTAAAAGATGGAAAAATTGTGGTTAAGTCACTCAATGAATATCATAACCTCTAATTCTTTTTTTAAAATTTATTCGTTATTTAAAAAACTTTTTTAAGATTATTTTTTTATCTCTTTCATGTTTATACTGCACTGAAAAATTTCTGATTGTTTTTTGTGAACAATCTCACATTAATTAACTGAAATATATTATATTGGTGAATAAATAGAATTATATACAATAATTTTATATACTCGTGAAAAAAATGAAATTAAAGAAAAACTTAATATTAATCAATTATTTAAAAATCATGGGGAGGTAATACTATGGATGGAAAAAATAAGAAATTTAAAGGTTATTTACTTTCTTTTACTCTACTAGCTTCGCTGTTAGTGTTCGGTTTGGCAATTGTACCAACTGCACAAGCCCACATAGTTATTATCGGATCCCCCAGTTCGGATTTACCTGCTGATTACTTAACTGATGCTAAAGAAATAGCTACGGCACTTAAGGCCAAAGGATATACTGGAGACAAATTAGTTGAGCTTTATGGTCAACAAGCAACTTCAACTAACATTTTAAAGGCCATGTACAATGCCGATGCGGTTATTTATGTTGGCCATGGTGGATATCAATCTGGACATTATAATGGAAATGGTGGGACTTCAACACCTCCGTATTCTCTGGTCGGATACGCTTCCAAAAGTGATACTTCTGGAAATGAATTTATTTGGGGAACTGGAAATAATTTAGACAAAATGATGCAAGGTTGGAATGGTCAGCAATTCACTGCACCATTAAAATCAAATAGTATGGCATTTTTATTCCATGCATGTTTTTCTACTGGCTATGTGGGTGAAGATCCATGGGGTAATCCTATTCAAGTTGCTAATCCCGTTCCAACTATATACAACTTCGCATCCATGTTTACAGGAGCCGGTGCTAATTATTATGCTTCCGCTTATTTCGGTGGAGATATAATTGATACATTTTTAAGTGGTGCAAAAAACTTTACAGATGCTAATAATAAGATAAATTCAGTTGAAAAACTCACTAAAAGCTATTACTATACTGATGCTAATGTATGGAGAAGTAATGATGGCTCTGTAGCATTTATGGGTAATTGGTCTTACAAGTTCCCAAGTGTTTCTCAAATTAGTGATTATAACTCTGTAGCTGCTGCTGCTTGGTATGCTGGTGATAAAACTAAATTACTAGTTTCTGCATTTACGGCGGCTCAAAATTATATCCCTACTGATGTCACATTCAAAGAATACTCTTGCGATGTGCTGGATACTATTGTTAAATGGACATGGGACTTTGGAGATGGTAGCGACCCTATTGAGTTCCATAATACTACAAATCAAAGTGTACTCCATAATTATGGTTCATTTGGGAACTATAATGTCACTCATACCGTAACTAATAGCAAAAATCAAACTTCAACGGCTGTTAAGACAGTTAGTGTTCAAAATAGAGCTCCTATTAGTGGATTTATAGTTTCACCATCTAATCCTGCAGTTAAAAGTCTCGCCACTTTTACTTCAACTTCTTATGACCCTGATTATAATGACAGTATAACTTCTTGGTACTGGAATTTTGGTGATGGGGCCATAGCATCAGGGCAAACTGTGAAACATGCTTTCTCCAAAGAAGGTTATTTCAAAGTTTCTTTAACTACAAAAGATACTTCAGGAAAATCAAGCGCAATTTCAAAAACAATTAAGGTAGGAAACCCAAAACCAGACCTAGTTATAACTTCTATCAAAAGATCTGGCAGCACTAGATACATTACAATAAAAAATCAAGGTACACTAACATCTAGTGGATCTTATGTAAGAATATGGAATGGTAAATATTCCTATAAAAGATACAAACAGGCCTACGTCAAAACACTGAATCCAGGTGCTTCTACAAAGGTTAAAATAACCAGATTCTACTACTATCATGGAAAGGCTAAAGTGGACTACTACAATAAAATATCTGAAAAGTCAGAAACTAATAACGTACGAAGCTTCTAGAACTTTTTATTTTTTTATTTTGCAGTTTTAAATATTTCAAATTGTTTTCTATTTATAAAAATCAATCAAATTTGAAATAATTTTATTTTTAATTAAATTTTATCCAATTTAAATTCAAATTATTTAACCATAAGAATACATAATATCTCTAAATCATTTAATTTAATCACAATCTATAAAACAACTAAATTAAGTCTAAAACTGGTTTGATTCCATGTTAGTCGTAGAAAATGGCCTAGTACTTACTGGAAGGGGTTTAAATCCTGAAAAAGTGAATATAGCAATTGAAGATGGTGTGATATGCGAAATCACTCCTGAAAAAATTTCAGCATCTGATAAAATTGATGCTAGTGGCTGCATTGTTCTACCATCATTTATAAATGCCCATACTCATATTGGGGACGCGGTGGCCATGGATGAAGGTGATGGAAAGTCCATAGATTGCATAGTAAAGCCCCCTCATGGCATTAAACACCAGATTTTAGAATCAAGTTCTTCACAAGATTTAATTCAATCTATGAAAAATGCCATGTGGGAAATGCTTGATACTGGAACCACGACTTTTATTGATTACCGGGAAGGTGGAATTGATGGAATTAAATTATTGGAAAAGGCCTCAGAAGATATTCCCATTAATAAAATTGTTCTGGGCCGAGATCCAATAATTTTTGATTCAGAAGCTAGTGAGAATGAAGTTCGATCAAAATTGAAAAAGCTCTTAAAACACTGTGATGGTATTGCTCCCAGTGGATTTGGAGAAATAACTGACGAAACCTCCAAAATAATCGTTGAAGAATGTGAAAAACAGGGTAAAATTGCTTCTATTCATGTAGCCGAACACGAAAAAGTTCAAAAGGATTCAATTGAACTTACTGGGAAAAGTGAAGTTGAAAGGGCTGTAGAAAGCGGATTTAAACTTTTGATCCATCTTACTTATCCTCAAAAAAGAGATTTTAATGCAATATCTTCTATTGATGCATCTATAGTTTGCTGTTCACGGTCAAATGGTACGCTTTCTGTTGGGATACCTCCTATAGCTGACATATTAGATAATAAAATCAATATACTTTTGGGAACTGATAATTTAATGTTTAATTCTCCAAACATGTTTCGAGAAATGGAATATGCACTTAAAACTTCTCGTGGATATTCTAAAAAATATTTATCACCTTCAGATGTCCTTAAAATGGCAACTACTAACGTTTCTAAGGCCATAGATATTGATTCTGGACTTATTGGACTTATAAAAGAAGGTTATGTGGCAGATATTATGCTGGTTAAACAGTTATCTAAAAATCCGTGGCTTTCTATTATCAATAGAACTGAATCGAAAAATATAATATGTTTAATTAGGAAAGGTAAGATAGTATATATGAGGTGAGCCAATGTACAAAAAAATTCTATTACCTACCGATGGTTCTGAATATGCTAATAAAGCTACCGAACATGCTTTATGGATTGCTAAGACTAGTGGTGCTGAAATAATTGCTTTGAGTGTAACTGATACGTCTTCTTTAATCGGTCTTCCTTTAGATGATGTAATTGTCAGAATTAAAGAAATGCTTCATGAAGAGGCATCTAAATCATTGGAAAATGTTTCTAAACTGGTTGAAGAGTATGATGGGGATATTAAAATAACTTTAAGAAATGAAGATGGCTCTCCTGCGGATGTAGTTTTAAAGACAATTAAAGAAGAAAAAATTGATCTGGTGGTTGTTGGAACTTCTGGAAAACATGGTCTTGATAGATTCCTATTGGGAAGTGTGGCCGAAAATGTTGTTAGGTCATCTATTTGTCCAGTTTTAGTTGTTCATTAAATAATATAAATTACCGATTTTTTTTAATTTATTTAATTTAACATATTAATAAACTGTAGTTGGTGTAATAATGCTAGTAAAAGACATTATGTCTGATGAAATTCACTATGTAAAAGTTCCCGGCAATCGTGCTAATGCAATGAGTCTTATGCGAAAGACCAATGTATCTGGAGTGCCTGTTGTCAAAGAAGGAACTAAAAAACTTGTTGGTATAGTAACTCGTTCTGATCTGGTTGGAAATCCTGACGAGGAACAAATAGCGCTTATCATGACTAGAGATCCAGTCACTACCTCTTCTGATGAGGATGTACGTGAAGTGGCTTCTAAAATGATTGAAAACAATATACGGAGAGTTCCAGTAGTTGATGATGATGAACTAGTGGGTATTATAACAGCATATGATTTAATAGCAGATGCACTATCTCAAATTGAAATCAACGATCCTGTGGAAGGTTACATGGTTAAAACAATTCCTACCACTTGGGAAATGACTCCATTAAGTACAGCCTTCGAAATTATGCGTTTTTTTAATTTAAAAGTACTCCTTTCTCTAAATAAAGATGGGAAATTAACTGGTGTGCTCACGGAAACTGATTTTATAAATGAAAGTGAAGTTGTATCTGAGAAAACAGTCCACAATACTTCTGTAGGCACAGAAGGTGACAAATGGTCTTGGGACAGCAAAAGTGTTCTTTATGTTATTAAAAACCATCTCAAATTTTCTGATAAGGACGTTAAAGATGTTGCCACATCGGATATGGTTACAGTTAACACCAGAACGTCTGTATCTACCTGTGCTTCAAAAATGAAACAGAGAAACATAGAACAAATACCAGTAACCAATTTAGAAGGAGAATTAGTTGGTCTGGTAAGGGCTACAGATCTTATTAGGGCATTAAATGATTAATATGGAAGATTCAGTAACTTTATCAAATTCACCAAGTCTGAGAATAACTGCTTCGCATGGTGTAATTAAACTAGCTGCTAAAAACAAGGGTGAAGTTTCAATTAAAAATATCCAGTTAAAGCTTCTATGGGGATATTGCTGGTGGCAGGGCCTTTCTGAGGTAGAAACTTTTCTAGAATTATTTGAAAATGCCGTAAAAAAGGTTATTTATGATGTCTTACCTAATCATGAGCTTTTAATTGATTATGACATTGAAACTAATGATAGTTTGGAAGAATCATCTATAGTTATTCTATCTTTCAATGAAATTGGCGCCGATCAAATAAGTTTTGAATTGATTGGAGATGTTTTGGCATTAGAAGGTCCAGATGATAGAGGGTCCTTTTCTAAACTAACTAGTTTCAGAAGAAAGATTAAAGAAAATGTAAGGAAGACACTATAATTCCAATAGATTCTTAGTTTTAACTAACAATTCTTCACTCTTTTATATAGAATTTAAAAGTTATTTTTTTATTATTTCAACAAAATATAATTAATTAATTAATAATTGCTGTTTTTTTTTAATATTCAATATGATTTAAAATTAATTTTGAATAATTCTTCTAATTCTAGGCAAAACCTTTATTAGAATTTTTTCAGCATCTTCCGGGTCCTGGACCTTCCGGGCCACAATTTTGCCATTTTTAAAAACGGTCAAATTCCTCCCTTCAATTTCGCACATTGCAATCCCCATTGATTCTGAGCACTTTAATTTACCCAGACTTTCCAACTGTTTACAAGTGTTTTTAATGTCAATTTTATAGGGAAGTTCAGTTTCAAACATTATTTTATTTTTCTCGTCCTTGCAAGGTTTGTAAACTACGAGATCCTTTTTTTCTTTCTTTGCACTGCCAATGTCTAAAGTTACTCTTTCAAAACCCACGGCCTTTAATTCAGC
>DAWK01000026.1:0-3468 GCA_002509745.1 Methanobacteriaceae archaeon UBA349
AAAAACAATTATGAGTCAACCTCATAATTATTTAAAAGATTATATTTTTTTATTTTATACTCACTTAATTCTTATTTTGTGTGTTTCACTTTAGAATCTTCATTATTAGAATTATATTTAACCAAAATAATTATAACTTATAACTTATAATTAATATATTAAATAATATTAATTATAGATAAAGGGACTTTAAATATGTGAAAGATGTTAATTTATTCTCATAAATATTTAATAACAATCTGTGGGAGGGTTTTTTTATGGGAGAAGTAATTTCAATAATTAATCAAAAAGGTGGCTGTGGAAAAACAACTACTGCTGTGAACTTATCAACTGCACTAGCCCTTATGGATAAAAAGGTTCTGGTAATAGATTTAGACCCACAAGGTAATGCTACAACAGGTTTTGGAGTTCAAAAAGGCGAACTGGAAAATACTATTTACACGGTGTTGAGCAGGCAAAATAACATGGAAGAAGTAATGATTCCTACTATTTTAGATGATTTGTACATTGTCCCCAGTAATATTTCACTTAGTGGGGCTGAAGTAGAACTTAGTAGGGAGATTGGATATCATTCTATTCTTCAAGATGCCATAAAAAGTGTAAAGGGAATGTTTGACTATATTTTAATTGATGTTCCTCCTTCTCTTGGCATACTCACCCTAAATGCACTGGTTGCATCAGATAGTGTTATCATTCCTATTCAGGCGGAATATTATGCTTTGGAAGGAATGGCTGACTTATTAAAAACTATAAATCTTGTTGAAGAGCGTTTAAAGACTTCAGCTAATATTAAGGGTATTTTAATAACTTTATACGATTCTAGGACACGTTTAGCCAGAGATGTTCACCAAGAGGTTAAGAAATATTTTGGTGAGGAAGAATACATATTTAAAACTACAATTCCACGTAATGTTCGTTTGGCAGAGGCACCTAGCTATGGAAAACCATGCATATTATATGATCAGGAAAGTGCCGGCACTACTGCCTATTTAAAACTGGCTCAGGAACTCATTAACCGGGATGGTTAATATGGCCCGTCGTAAATCTCCCCCATCAAAAAGCACGGGTCTAGGAATGGGCTTGGATGCTTTGATTAAGGCCAAAACCCGGGATGAGAATAATGAAACTGAAGAAAATCAACTAAAAAGTGGTTCTGATGAAATAGAAATATCTGAGGATTTAAAGAATAACAGATCTTCTAAATCTCAGAAATCTAGAAAATCTGTAAAAGCGGATTCATCTAAAACTAAAACCCCTGTTTCCAGACCTTCTGATAATTCATCTCCCAAAGTTGAAAAACCAACTAAATCTTTAATTTCAAAATCTACAACTACCAATGACGCAGATGAAGCCGATTCTGCTGAAAATCAGAGAATAAATATGGTGATTAGTGATGTTAAAAAGAATCCCCGAATTACGCTATGGTCTTCTCGCTCAGCAGCTGTTTTAAGATATCTCAAAAAAACACAACCAGAATTTAGTATCAGTAAAGAAGCGTCAAAATTAATTGAAGAAGCAGTTGAAGAAAAATATCCTGAAATATGGGATCTTTTCGATGAGATATAGTTTATTTTTTTAAATTTCTTTAATTTTTTATAGATTTTTATTATAAGTTAAAAGTTATAACTTATAACATCTAAGTTATAATAAATTATTCATTTTGATATATTATTAGCTATATCTTAAAATCAATTTAAAAAATTTTAATTAAAAATAAGAAATTATCAGCTATTTATTAATTAAAAAAATCTAAAGGTGTTTGATAAATTCCTTTAAGTTTTATAAATGGTTCCGCACGTTTTACTGCAACACCTAACTTTTTTAATTCTTCCAATTTAGTAAATGTATGTTTTTTACGAATAGCAATTATTTTTCCAGCTGAAATAGTTCCAATCCCCGGGACCCGGATTAAATCATGATATGATGCATGATTGATTTCCACTGGAAAAATATCCATGGACCTAGCAGCAGAATACTTTGGATCTTCGTCCACATCTAAAAGTCCATTTTCCTTAAAAACTAGTTCTTCTAAATTAAAATTATATGAATTTAAAAGTGCATCGGCCTGATAAAGCCTATTAGGCCTATTATGGTGAGGTTCTGCTCTGGATTCTAGGGGAGTGTCTTCTAAAGGTTTAAAAGCACTAAAATAACTTCTTTTAACATCTAACTTATCATAAAGCCATTTAACTCTATTTAAAATATCTTCATCAGTTTCATCAGTGGCCCCTACAATCATCTGGGTGGTTTGGCCTGAAGGTGCATAAAGGGGATCTTTGTTATGGATATTTTTTATCCATTTTAGACGCCGCATAATGTCTTTTTGATAGTCTTTGGTACTGGAAAGTTCAGCCAGACCATCTGGAGTGGCAGCTTCAATATTAACACTAACTCGATTGGCCAAGCCCATGGCTCTTTTAATGAGGTCTTTTGATGAACCTGGAAGAATTTTAAGGTGTATATATCCAGAATAACCGTGTTCTAATCTTAGAAGTCGTGCCACTTCCACCACCTTTTCCATGGATGGGTCTATGTCTCCAGAAATTCCAGAACTTAAAAATAACCCTTCTACATATTTTTTTTGATAGTAATTCAAGAAAACGCGGGTTAATTCTTCAGGGCTGAGTTCCATCCGGGTAAAATTTCTTTTACTATGATTCACACAATACTTGCAATCATTAATGCACTTATTAGTCATTAAAACCTTAAATAGGGGAACTTGACATCCTCCGTGGGCAGTACTGTAGTAAATTCCAGGTAAATTTGGCCGAGAGCTTGTTTGGTGATTCACATAATCGCAGAGATCAAACTGGGCAGTATCACTTAGGACCTGCATTTTACGCATAGTATTCATTGAATAACAATTTGTTCGGATAACTATAATTGTCTTATGGTAGGCCATCTGGAAACTATTAAAATTAATTGAATGTATGTTGAAGATAACATGTGATGTACATATTTGTGGAATATCTTCTTGAAATTTAATTTCTACTTCAGAATTTTCTTAAAATGACCTTATTTTGGCTAAAACAGTATTTAATCGGATTTTTTTAAAATTGAAATATTTCTGAAATTTATTATAAATTCATTTTAATATCTAAAAACACCTTTAAACCTTGGGGTATGTTTTTTAAAAACTAATTAAATATAAATCGGTTTATATTGGCCTAAAAAAATAAAAAAAAACTTTATAAATGTTTTTAACATGAATTAAATATTTTAATGTCTTTTTTTAAAAAAATCATTTATAACCTTTTTTTACTTTAAAAACTAATTAATAACGTCTTTTTGATGTCAAAACTGACCATTTGGCCATATTCAAATTGGATTTAAGTGATGGTGGGTAATTGTAAAACTAAATAAAAAGCCTTTTTTTACAAAAAGAGTATAATAAGCTAGTATTAGGTTCAAATTACAATTCATTGCCATACATAAACAATTTCTTTTTTAAATACGTTTTTAAAGTGC
>DAWK01000026.1:3523-13405 GCA_002509745.1 Methanobacteriaceae archaeon UBA349
ATAATTACGCGACGACTTATTATGGCCGTGGCACTAGTATCCTGTATGGTAGTGTCAGGTGTGCCGATTTTTGGAGAACTTAGCTCCAAAAACGTAGATACTACTAAAATAACTGCACAGGTTGTTAAAGCACCTGCAGTAAATGCATCTTATTTCTATGTTACAAAAAAGAAAAAAACCAAGAAAAAATCTACTAAATCTACTTTACCAAATGTGGGAGCAACCAGTGTTACAGCAACTTCCCAATATGTAGACTCCACAGCTAGATGTTCTTGTAGCTTACACAAAGATTACAAATTACATTCAGAACAATTTAAAAATTACTGTCCCTACTGTAAAAAGTCAGGAAAACTAAAATACGAACGGGGAAGGTCATGTCCTGAAGGTATGTGGGTATGCAGTAACTGTGACGCGGATTTCTGTCTGGTTCATGGAAAATCTCATGTAACCAAGGCAAAATACTTAACCAAATCTTAAGTCACGGTATGGATAGAGTTAAATTCTATCTTTTCATTTTAATTTAATTAAGAATAAAATTAATTTAGAATATTAATTAGAATTAATTAATATTAAAAATTACTTAATTTATTAGTAAGAATTCACTTTATTTCTAAATATTTTTCTTTTTATCAATGCCCTATTTTATCACACCGATTTAAAATATCATCATTATATTAAATATTTAAATAAAATGTGAGTTGATTATAGACTATGAGAATAGTATTGGCTGGGACTGGAAGTGCTGTGGGGAAAACTACAATTTCCACGGGTATAATGAAAGCATTATCAGAAGAAACTAAGATTCAACCATTTAAGGTTGGACCAGATTATATTGATCCTACTTATCACACCTTGGCCACAGGAAATAGGTCTCGTAATTTAGACTCATTTTTCATGTCGGATGGCCAGATAAGAGAGGCCTTTGAAAGGGCTATGGCGATTACAGCTTCGAAAATGGGAATAATTGAAGGTGTCAGGGGTCTTTATGAAGGAATTAGTCCTACAGGAGATGTCGGAAACACAGCATCTGCAGCTAAAGCTCTGAATTCTCCTGTCATTTTGATTTTAAATGCTAGAAGTCTGGTAAAAAGTGCGGCAGCAGTAGTACTAGGATTTAAATCCTTAGATCCTGAGATAAAGATTGAGGGAGTAATTTTAAATCATGTCAAAAATCAGCGCCATTACTTGAAGGCTAAAGAAGCGGTGGAAAAGCTGACCAATACTCAAGTAATTGGGGGCATACCCCGGAGCGATTCTTTGACTGTAGAGCAAAGACATCTGGGCCTGGTTCCTGCGGTTGAAAGGGAAAATTTATTAGGGTTTATCGAAAAATGGGGTCAGGTAGTAAGTGAAAACATTGATCTTGATGCTTTGAAAGATATTATGAAAAGTGATGGAAAGATTCCTGCAGAACGCGAACAACTCTGGAAAAAGGAAAATACCAAAAAAGTGAAAATCGGGGTGGCCCAGGATGAAATTTTTACTTTCTATTATCAGGAAAATTTAGAAGCTCTGGAAGATAACCACGCTCAAATAGTTCCTTTTAGTCCTTATCATGATGAAAATCTCCCTGATGTGGATGCACTTTATATAGGTGGGGGTTATCCTGAGATATTCTCTAAAGAACTGGAAAAAAATTATTCCATGCGTAATTCCATTAAAAAGTTCCATTTAGATGAAAGGCCAATTTATGGTGAATGTGGTGGGTTAATGTACCTTACAAAATCTATTAATGGGCATAAAATGTGTGATGTATTCCCTTATCCCTCCCTGATGACGGATAAAGTTCAGGGATTAAGCTATGTTATTTCTGAGGCTCAGCAAGATAATATAATCTCTAAAAAAGGAGATATCTATAGAGGTCATGAATTTCACTATTCTAAAGTGGATATTAGTGCAAATACAACCATTAATCCGAAATTTGCATTTAAAATTCTTCGTGGAAGGGGAATAATAGATTCAAAAGATGGAATAATATCTAAAAACACGGTGGCTAGCTATGTGCATACTCACGCTGCAGCATGTCCTGGCTTTGCTTCTAACTTAACTAAAAACGCTTGGGAAATCTAATAAATGTAAAATTATTAAATTAATGCTATTTAATCCATTATATCTGTGTTTAATTGATAATTAATTATTTCAAGGCCGATAACATGAATTTAACTAATAAAATTGACGTATTTTCTCCTTATTTAATTATATTTGCCATATTTTTGTACGTATTATTTGGATTGGTCGGATTTTTTTATCAAATAAAGGGATTACAGGCACCTTCTATAGGGGTTTATTTCTATATTTTATTTGGCTGCTGTTTTTTTCTTTTGGGAATAATTTTTCCTAAGATATTCTATAAACTCAACTTTAAAAGATTTAAAAATTTAAATAACTTTTTAAATCAATTATATTCTCAAAAAGAATATTTAATAAATAATCTTAATCAAAATAAATCTCCAGATAAATCGAACAATATTAAAAAAAGCTTTTTTAAAAGTTTTTCTCTTCTAGAACTAGTAATTTTAGCCATAGTTATATTGGGATTATCTCTCCAAGCTATTAATTTGATTTATTCAGGAGGCATACCCCTTTTAAGTGGTTATTTGAAGGCTAAAGCAGTCACTAAAATATGGATATTTTCTTACCTCTTGTTTCTACCGGGAATAAATATTTTGCTGGCCCGATTCAACAGGAGCTATTATTATATTCTATTTATTCTTGGAATAGCTATTTTTGCCTTGACTGGCTATAGGACTACCACCATCGTTATAATTTTAAGTGTATTCATTACTTTATATTACACTCGAAATTTCTCTAAAAATCTTAAATGGATATATTTCGCTATTTTTATTATTGGTCTGGTTGGAATAGGCCTTTTAGTAGGATATATATCTGCTAAATCTATTGAATGGCAAACTTGGACTTTAAATCCATTGGAATTATTTTTTTACCGAGCAGGATATACCCTCACAGTTTTTAACACCTTAATTGGGATGCAAGGGGCGACCCATGGAACATTAACCTATTATTCCCTCACTGGATTTTTCCAGGCAGCTGATCCACGGGCTATTGTAGGGGAAGTGGTTCTGGGATACAAACACTCTGCTACATCAACTATATTTGGCCCAGCCCTTTTAGATTTCGGGGTCTGGGCTCTGGCCTTGCAAATGTTCTTTTTAGGTCTGATTCTTAAATTAATGCATTTAATTCAAAAAGTAAAAAAAGGAATTTTTACAGTATTTTATGCCATAATATTGGCCCAAACATTGGTATGGATTGAAACAGGCCCCACAGATTTGGTTGTATGGATATTCTATCTTATTTCTATTCTTTTGATTCTATATGCTTATTTCAATCATAGGAATTATATGAATGGATATGAACTTGATGAAGTGATGGGAAATGACATGAAGCGGGAAGACCCATGAAAATTGCAGTTGCAGCTGAGCTAGCTCCTGCTAAAACCATAATCCCAGTTCTGGAAAAACTAGATGCTGAAGTTATGGGATTGGCACATGGAAATGGTGCTGAAGAACTTTTAACTCCATATTGTTCTGAAATTTATTCTATTGGCCAGGGTCGTGGTGCAGGGGCCCAAAAAAGATCCAATTCAAAGATTGGATATTTGGTGATGAAAGACATCATAAAAACGGCTCAAGCCATGCGAGGAAAGGGAATTGATTTATTAATCACTTGTGGGAATGCAGGAGATGTTAGAAAAGGACTTTCTGCAGCTAATTTACTTAGAATACCGACTTTGCATATTGAACAGGATATTTACAATCCTATTGAAATGATTTCCTTCGCGGATATGGTTACAGCACCATCTAAGGACTATCAAAACTATTTAAAGAATCAATACTCCATAAAAAATGTGAAAAATATTGGTGGATATCCTATGGCCTCATTTATAGATAAAATGAATCTAATGGATAAAAATAAATTGAAAGATTTATATGATGTTGATGAATTTATTTTAGTGGCCCTTGGTGGCGATTTAAAAGCCTATCAAATCCCTGATTTAATAAAAATAATTGAATCTTTAGATAAGACTACTTTAATTGTCCCGTTCCGATTTGAAAGGGATTATGTAAAAAGTCTAATATCTCCTTCATTTTCTTCTAAAATAAAAGTTTTAGAGGGCTTTGTTGATCTTCCCAGTATTATGAATGCTTCTGATTTGTTAATCTATGGGGCCGGAATGGGAATAACCATTGAAGCAGGTGTTTTGAATGTTCCATCTATCAAAATAGCAGGATTCCATCACAAACATTCCAGTGTTGATTTGGCCCGAAAATTAGGAATTAGTGTAGCAAAATTAGAAAATATTCCTCAGGAAATGGAGAATGTCAATGCACCTGTTGGTGGCTCAGAAATGGTAAATCATGCTGAAAAATCAGTTGACAATTTGCTGGATATTATTAATCATTTTGAAGACTTAAAAAAATCTAAGAGTGGTTTTAAAACCTTAAAAAAGATTTGGAATGCTCGGTCAGAATTTAGATAGTTAAAATTAAAATCGTTTATTTTCTATTTTTTTTTTAATGTTTTATTTACAAAATTTATTATATAATTATTATTACTTTTTAAAACAATAATATTAAATATAATAATACTTATTAACTAATTATTACTAAAAAGGTTGTAAGTATTATGAATACTCTTTCAGATGATAATTCTATAAAATCAGAAATCGTGATGCAAAGTACTAGCTATAATTGTGGCCCGGCAGCACTAGCCACGGTACTTCAGAAAATGGGAATAAAATGTAATGAAAATGAATTGGCTAAGATGGCTGGCACTGATGATACGGGGACTACTATGTATGGATTAATGAAAGCTGCCATAAAAAAGGGATTGAATGCTCGTGGAATGAGAATTCATGCTAAAAATTTGGATTCTGATAATATAGTATTTCTGAATATTGATGGAAAATGTCATTACAGTGTAATTAACCAAATAAATGAAAATACAGTGATTTTATCTGATCCAGCCCTGGGAAAAATTGAATTGACCAAAAATTACTTTTTTAAGATATATTCTGGCAATGCACTAATTGTATATAAATAAAATATATTCGGTAAAACATATTGAAACTAATTTCTGACCGATTTTTCTCATATCAAAGTCAAATTTGCTCCCAGAAAGATGGAATAAATTTAATCACCAATTTTCATTAATATGCTGGCACGATTCATACTACTAATATAAAAACTTACCCATTGCACTTAAATCAAAAAGTACTTAATATCTCAATCGATAACACATTTTGGTGATATAATGGTTGTAAAAATCGGTATAATTAAATGTGGTAACATCGGTACTTCTCCTGTCTTGGACTTATTACTCGACGAGAGAGCAGACCGACCAAACATAGACGTATGTGTAATAGGATCTGGGGCTAAAATGAACCCAGAAGAAATTGAAAAAGCCGTACCATTAATGCTTGAAATGGAAAGGGACTTTGTCATATTCATAAGCCCTAACCCAGGTGCTCCAGGACCTGCTAAAGCCAGAGAATTATTATCTGATGCAGATGTCCCTGCAATCATCATAGGTGACGCTCCTGGTCTACGATCCAAAGAAGAAATGGAAGAACAAGGTTTAGGTTACATTATTGTGAAGGCCGACCCAATGATCGGTGCACGAAGAGAATTCCTGGACCCAACTGAAATGGCTTCCTTCAATGCTGATGTAATTAAAGTATTAGCTTTAACTGGTGCTTACAGAGTTGTACAAGACACTATTGATGCAGCAGTAAATGCTGTTGAAGCTGGAAGTGCAATTGAATTACCTAAAGTGGTAATTTCCCGAGATGTAGCTGTTGCAGCTGCTCAATTCTCCAGCCCATACGCTAAAGCTAAAGCCATGGCTGCCTACGACATCGCTACCAAAGTAGCTGATATTGACGTCGAAGGATGTTTCATGACTAAAGATGCAGAAAAGTACATACCAATCGTAGCTTCTGCTCACGAAATGATTACTACTGCTGCTAAACTCGCTGCTGAAGCAAGAGAAATTGAAAAGGCCAATGACACTGTTGTCCGAACTCCACACGGTGGAAAAGGACAAACCATGGCTAAATCAGTTTTAATGGAAAAACCACAATAATTGTGTTTTAAAGCGGTCCTCTGGACTGCTTATTTTTTGTTTTTTTGAAATCATACATATCTTAATAAATTATATTCTATGTCTTGATTTTACTTTTTGGCCAATTTTAGCCTTCCAATAAGTCTTATTCTTTTCAATACTTTCATTTAATAAATATTTAAACTGGTTTTATTTTTTAGTAAATATTTTATTGAAATCTTCAAACTTCGAGAATTAAATAGAAACCTTAAAGTATTATTTTCTATAATTATTCTTAGTAAATTAATACTTTAATATTCTTGAATTTGGAGGTGAAAAGGATTACAAATACAACTAATAATCTTAAAAGTCCAGTAATTGTTTTATTTATATTACTGGTATTCGGAATAATTTCCTTAGCTTCTATAGGTGATGTTTCTGCTAATCCAGGCATTATTTATGTGAATGATTCCTCAGGAAATGATAGCTGGGATGGTGAATCAGATGTGTGGGATGGAATAAGTACGGTGGGGCCTAAAAAATCTATTAAAAATGCTACAGGAACTGTATCTGATGGAGGAATAGTTAATATCGCTGATGGACTATATTCTGGGGAGAATAACAATAATATAACTCTTGATAAGAATATGACTATTCAAGGCCAGAGCCGTGATGGCACTATCATAAATGGGACTAATTCTGCCCAAATATTTCTGATTAAATCAAATATAACAGTTATTATCATGAATTTGACTATTACTAATGGTAATGGCTCAAGCGGAGGTGCTATCTATAATAATGGGACTTTGAGCTTATTAAAAACATCTTTTACATTTAACAAAGCAGGATTAGGCGGTGCTATTTTTAATTATGGTAATTTGACTATCAATGATGGTATTTTTAACAATAACTTTGCAACATATGATTCCGGAGCTGTTGGTGGTGCTATTCTTAATTTAGGAGATTTAAAAATTATTCGCAGCGTTTTTAACAATAACTCTGCCAGTAATTTAAATGGAATATCCTATGGTGGTGCTATTGGTAATTATGGGAATTTAAGTGCCAATGAAAGTGAATTTGTGAATAATGAAGCTAATCTTCTTGGTGGAGCCATAGATAATGGCGGTAAGTTTATTTCTAATAAAGTCTCATTTTCAAGGAATTCTGCCACTGGTGGAGGGGCCATATCAAACCAGGGTAATTCTACTTTATCTGATTGTGAATTCTTATTAAATGTTGCAGAATATGGTGGTGCTGTTTACAATATCGGAAATTTGACCATTAATGCAAATAATTTCACAAATAACTTAGTTAATAGTTTGAATAATGATACGGGATGTTTCGGTGGCGCTATTTTTACTGGAGCTGGCGCTTTAATCATCAATTCAAGCAAATTTACAAATAATACTGCAAAAAGTTCTTATAATGATACAACTTATTGTGGTGGTGCTATTTCCAATTATGAAGGCACAACTTCCATGAGGAACTGTGAATTCACTGGTAATCTGGCAGATAGTGGGGCTGCTATTTCTAATATGGGCTATTTAATTGTTAAAAATAGTATATTCGTAGAAAACACTGCCACCAGTGGTTTGGACGATTTAGCTTTTGATGGTGGTGCCATTTCTAATTACGGTAATTCTAGTGTCTATGATAGTAATTTCACTGATAATTATGCGGATCTGGGCGGGGCCATTTCTAACTGGGCCAATTCCACAGTAAACGTATCTGGCAGTGTTTTCAGAAGGAACGGCGCTAATATGAATGGTGATGTTTTCTACAATGAAGGCATCCTAAGGGTTCACTTCTGTCAGATCATGGAAAATGGTATGGACGGATACTATCCAGAAGATATATACAATGAAGGAGGCTCCGTTGATGCTCGATACAACTGGTGGGGTTCCAATCAAAATCCATCAGATCGTGTTGTTGATTCCAATGTTTCTTCCTGGCTGGTTTTAAGATTTAATCCGAGCACGGCTGTTATTAAAAATGGCGGAATTGCTGTACTAACGGCAGACTTACTCCATGATGTTAATGGCGTCTACCACGACCCGAACAATGGCCATGTTCCAGATGGTATAGTGGTGAAATTTTCCTCTAACTTAGGAACAATTGGAACCACATATGTTTCCATGATTAACGGCGTGGCCAGATCTACTTTAAAAGGCGGTTCAAAAGCAGGATATGCTGATGTTGCAGCCAGTACTGGTAGTCAGAGTATACATAAATCGGTTAAAATAGATTTAATTCCACCTAAGGTGACTTATACATATCCTAAGAAGTCTGCTACTGGTGTTCCAAGAACAAAGATCATTTATCTTAAATTCAGTGAAAACATTAAATTAGGTATCAATTGGTCTAAGATTATAGTGAAAGACAAATATGGAAAAATAGTCAATATATCCAAGTGGATTTCAGGAAACATTCTTTACATAAAAACCAGCAACAAAAGAAGCATTAATTCCTATTACTCGGTTTACATACCTTCTTCAGCAATAAGTGATCTTGCAGGTAATGCTTTGTCTCCAGGATATGTCATTAAATTCAAAACAGGAAGATATTAATCTTCTTTTTTCTTTTTTTTAATTAAAGTATCTGCAAATTAATTCAAGAACTTTCATGATTTAAAGTAGGCTATTAATCTGATTTAAAATATTAATAAATAAATATATATTTAATATTATTCTAATATCAATTAATAAATCATTAAATGAAGGTAAAAATAATGATAGAAAACCTCATAGAACGCTTCTTCAAGGCGGCCACCATGGAAAGATGGAATGATCATATCCGGCCTGTGCAGCTTACAGAACTGGATAAACAGGCCCATAAAATGATTATAGCATATGTTTTAGCCAAGATTGAAGAAGATAGCCGAGGAAAAGATTCTATTAATTGGATTAATCTCATTGAAGGATTTTTATTTGATTTTTTACATAGATTAGTTTTAACGGACCTAAAACCATCTGTATTTCATCGAATGATGGATGAAAAGAGAGAAGAACTAAATCAGCATGTTTTAAATGAATTGAAACATGACTTAAACGGGTTTAAGGATACATCTTTTGAAGAAAAATTTAAAAATTATCTTTCCAGTAGAGAAAGCACTTTGGAAAAGAGAATTCTTCGAGCAGCCCATTATTTAGCCACTAACTGGGAATTTAAGATAATCTATAATACGGCTCCATTTATCTATGGAATTGAGAAAACTAAAGAAAGAATAGAGAACCAGATTGAAGATCACTATGATTTAATAGGTGTTCAAAAGATTATGTTGGAGAAGAAGTCATTCGGATTCGTTGATCTTTGCGGACAGCTTAGATTCCAGAAAAGATGGGCACACTCGCCACGAATTCCGGAAACATCTGTTTTGGGCCATATGTTGATAGTCGCTACCACTTCTTATCTTTGTACCTTGGAAATGGGAGTTAAAGCATGTGAAAAACGAATTTATAACAACTTTTTCGCAGGATTATTCCACGATTTGCCAGAAGTAATGACTAAAGATATAATTTCACCGGTGAAGCGTTCAGTTAAAGGACTGGATGATATTATAAAAGAATATGAAGATTATCAAATGAAAGAGGAATTATTACCTCTTCTTCCCAAGACCTGGCATGAAGAGATGCTTTATTTCACGGGTGATGAATTTAAAAATAAAATTAAGGATTCTGAAAATATTAAGTTCGTTTCATTTAATGATTTAAATAAAAAATACAACAAAAATGAATATTATCCTTTAGATGGGGAACTGGTCAAGGCCTGTGATCAACTAGCAGCCTTTGCCGAGGCCAAGATTTCTATTCGTCATGGAGT
>DAWK01000105.1 GCA_002509745.1 Methanobacteriaceae archaeon UBA349
GTAGGTATATCTAAAACGGGATTAAACACTTTTAAATTAGTTTATGATGAATCTAACAGAAAAAGTCAAGATTTATATGTTATCATAGCCATAGAAGAAAATAGAGAAATAAAAATATTGACTATTTATCGCTTTAGTAAAGAAAGGAGGGAAAGGCACTATGAACCATGAAACTGATTTTCAATTGGAATCATTATATGATTATTCATTTGATGTTTTAGGCATAAGAATTAATGATGATTATGAATACAAAACATCGGTAGAACTCTCTAATGACGTTATACTCGATTTTGATAAAAATAATGTTCCAGTGGCCTTGGAAATTTTAAATGCATCTCGCTTTCTTAAAATTTCTAAGTCCAAGTTGGGCCATATAAACATGATAAAAATGAAAGTTCATGTTGATGATAAATCCATATGTCTTAAGGTCTCTATAGGTGTTAATTTACATAAACAAGAACAAATTCATTCTATTGATACTTTTACTTCTAATGATATGGGTATTCCAAGTATTGAGAGAGAAATGGTTACTGTATAAAATTTTAATTTTTCAATTAAATTCATTTGTCCGATAAGTGTCCGTTATCTGTCCGAAATGTCCGATATATCAATCATTAAATATAACATATTTCCTTCCTTTTTTATCCCCAATGGGCTTTATAATATCTTTATCTACGGATAAATAACGTTGTAAAATCCTATGAAATCAGGGGCAATATAAAATGATTCAAAATAAGTAGATTAAAATAATAATATGAATAAAATACTAACGAGTTTCACGTCTTTCACGTAAACTTTCTCGTATTTTTTCTTTGCTGAAGCTACCATGTAATAGTTTTATACTTTTCACAGGTTTTTCTAGGGGCTTAGCTCCTTTTTTGGTAATCATCATAGTATTTCACCTATATACTTGATTGTATAATAATTTTTACTTAAAAACTTATCTATTTTTCGCATTTAGTATTCATTTAAATCAATATAATTACTATTTATTATAATCGTATTAATATTTAATATTGGTGATTAATTTTGAAAAATCCTGAAATTGAACAAAGCTGGTGGCATATCGAAGATCAACTAAAACCATCAAAGTGCCGTATTTTCAGGCAAGTAATGGATTTATATGTTGAAAACAATTATTTTGAAATAGATTTACCGGCTAGTGATGGGAACATTTCAGGATTACAAATAATAAGTAGGAATAAACCAATGGAGATTCCTTTCATAGTAAAGGATCATAAATTATATGTAAATCTTGGTGAAATCGAACAATGGCCTCCTGAAATGGATATTAATTCTGATAATGTCGAAAATTTAAAAAGACACGTAAAAATCGAGATTAAATATATGGAAGAATATCCTAATCCTCAAATGGGAATAGAACTAAATGAAGATTTAAATAAATCTTATAATGGATATTTATCTATAAAATTACCAATTCGCCCTGAATTTAGAATAACTATACCTCATGGATTAGAAATTGAAAATGATGGTAAAAAATTAGAATTAACTCTTTTTGTATATGGTGGTGAGTATAATTCTGAAAATTGTCTCAATGAAGATTATTATGACGAAATTAGTCTCAAAATCGAAGCTCCCATTATAAATAGGATTGATGGAAAGAAGGCGTATACTTATTTAATTAGTCCAGATTCTCAGAATATAATATTAGATGTCCCAAATGAATGTGAGATGTTACTCCAAGCCACTTATCATGTTCGCAATGAACCTAATTTTTGGGGAATTCCTGTATTTGCAGGGATATTAATCGTTTTCACGGTTGTAGAAGTTTTAAGGGTATTAACTAATGTTTCTGATATTGGAACTCCTGAACTAAGCATGTTAATTTCATTATTTTCTTTCACGGCTTTTGTATTGACATTAAACAAAGAAAATTACGAAATACCCTGCAGTAGGTTTGTGATTGCATCAATTATATTTACTATTATGGGGATGTTTATTATTTTGATGAAATATCTAATTTTTTTAGATTTTAATACAATAATTAATCAGATTATTCAGTTTATGTAATTAAGAAAATGATTTAAATCAGATATTCAAGTAGTTAGTAAAAGGCCATGAACCATCATAGCATAGAAGAAAATAGAGAAAATAAAAATATTGACTACCTAGAAACACCAGGAACAATTTCTTCAGACATGGTTATTGATTCATGCTTTTTAGTCATTTATTAGAATTTTAGAAATTGAACCACATTTAGTTCAATTATCATATTGAACCATATATAGTTCATTTTATAGGATTTTTTAAAAAATTTGAATCTTCACTAATTTCACCACAATAATCTTTTATAACCTTCTGAAAAGCAAGGCCATAATTTTCAAGGAATTTTAAACCCACTCCTCTAATTTTCATCATGGATTTATCATTTTTAGGCATTTTCATGGCCATTTCTTGTAGTGTTGCATTATTGCAAATAATATATGGGGCAAAATTTTTTTCAGAGGCTAATTCATTTCTTAATTTTCTAAGTTTTTCATATAATTCTTCATCATAGACAAATGACTCTTTTTCATTTTTACTAAGTTTATTAGGTGATAATAATTCCAAACTCTTTTCATTTAATGCTAATAATTCTTTTCCAGAGTTACATTTAATTTGAAGATAATTATGTGATATGAGTTCATTAATAAAATTTTTTAGCCATTCTTCACTACAATGGGATAATGCGGCATAAGTTGATAGTTCATCCAGGGCCAAAGTAAGTATTTTCTTTGATTTTTCACCTTTTAGAACTTCAAAGGTTTCAGATTTATCTAAAAGTAATTTTGATTCATTTATACCAAAAATAATAATCTTGCTTATTGCTAATTCATATTCTTTTATTAATTTATGGAATTCAGCTTTTTTTGATGTTAATATATTATTTGAAGACT
>DAWK01000148.1 GCA_002509745.1 Methanobacteriaceae archaeon UBA349
AGTGGTTTTGAAGTTTCAACCAGATATTGTGAAGCTTTAACAGTATTAGATCTTTTATTAAAAGAATTGGAAATTGAAGATGAATGACCGTCAGCACCAACAATAACCCTTGCAGATATCTCTTTTTGACCCTGGTTAGCCAGTTTAACAGTTCCCATTTCAGAATTAACAGACTTTACATTATGCTTTAATAAAATTTCAGCGCCCTCAACAGCAGCTATTTCTGCCAAATACTTGTCATATCCAATCCTATCTAAAACATATGCCTGAGTATCTTTTTTAGACACTTTCATAATGTGATTTGAAGGCGAGTGAAGATAAGCACCATTAACCTCATTTAAAATAAATTCTTCAGGAAGGTTATTTAAATTTTTTATTTTTTTCCCTAAAAGACCAGCACACTGTAAAGGTAAACCAACCTCTTTCTTCTTTTCAAGAATACCTACTTTATAACCTTTTTCAGCCATGTATCTGGCAAAAGTAGATCCTGCCGGACCTGCCCCAACTACTAAAATATCATAATCACTCATTTTATCTTTTCCAGATATTATTTAAATAACAATTAAAAAATCCATTGAAATTATAAACTATAAAATTATATTGTAACTATTTATATTGTGAACTATTAGATGGAATCTCTTTAATTAACAATTTGTTTATTGGATAAATATTCAAGTCTTATATTTAAAATATGAAGAATAGAATCTATGTTTAAACTCAATGCAATCTCTAAATAAAAATTTTAGTATTAGTATTAGTATGAAACTATAGATAAATAAAATATATGCTAATTACAATGAAAACCTTTTTTACTAATTTAAATTTTATAATTTAATTTTTTGAATTAATGAATAAAAATTTTAATCTATTCATATAAAAATAGAATTATAGTATTCATCTTCTTTTAAATCTTTCAGAATGTCTTTCCATAACGTGTTTTTCCTTTTTAGGTGAAATATCATCTTTTTTTTGTTCAGGTTTTATTTCAGGCTTATCTGAACTTTTTTCAGTTTCCCAAAATTCTGGGTCACTAAAGGATAGTTTTTTCTTAAAACTTTTTTCAGAATTATAGTAATTCTTACGGCTGTTTTTCGATCTGAAAGACTTCCAATCACCCTCCATAATCTGATTTATCTTGTCTTCAACAATTTCTGGGTGAGGCACATTAGTCAGAACTACATGGGTGTTCTCATGACCACTAAATACTTCAATATCACCTGAAGAAAGCATTCTCTCCAGAAAACTTTGGTAAATACTAATATCCTCGATTTTATCGTAATAAACATAGGCCCTTTTTTTACTGAATATTCCTCGTTTAGTGATAATTCTTAGAGTGGTAAGTTGATATTCCGTATATTTCCAGGACACAATGTCCATAATGGCCCATAAAATGAGTAAGAACATTAAACCAAACAGCATTATGACTGTAGTTTCAACTAAAGGTACCTTAACCGTGTTAATTATTTCATTTTGGATAATTACTGCTAAATTTACAATTGGCCGAAAGAAGTATATTAAAATCAGAAAAAAGATTATTTTAATAATAGCAGATTTACTATGTAAAAATATCCGGGGTCTGCATCTTGAAAGAACTCTCTCCCCGGCGTGATAAGATTTTCTACTTCTACCAAACATTGTATCACTTTAATTATGAAAAATATATTTAATTAACTTTTCCAGATTTATAATATTAAAAACTTGAATTTTAAAAACTCATAATTATCTTTAAATAAATTTATTTTTATATGATTTATATCTTTATAAACCTTATTATCTCCCTAATATTAAAATAGAGTTTTTACTAAAACATTTTAATGTAATAACTGGATATTAATATTCAAATAAGAAAATATTAATAAAATATTATTGAATATTCAAATGAAGGTTAAGTTAGAACTAGTAAAAAATTAATAAAAATTATAAATAAAAAATCAAGAATTGTTTTAAAAAAGTTTTTAAGCAATTATTAAAGTGAAGTATATGTTCAAAGAAAAAATAAACATTCAGGAAACCCAGATAAACCTGGTGACTGACTTAACTAATCACCAGCTTTCTGGATTTATTTTAAAACAAAGAATGGAAATTATAAACTTCTCTCGCAGAAATCCTGAATTTTTGACATCACTCGAACCACTAATAATTAATGATGGGCCTTTAGTTGTGAAATTAATGGCTCGTGCTGGTAGAAAAGCAGAAGTAGGGCCTATGGCTGCAGTGGCCGGGACCATTTCCCAGCTTTCACTTTCTTTTTTATTAGAAAAAGGATCAAATTATAGTATTATCGATAATGGGGGAGATATTGCCCTTAAAGTAAATAAAGATATTAATACTGGCCTTTATGCTGGAACATCATCACTTTCAGGAGGTATTGGATTTAAAATCAAGGCAAATAAAACGCCACTAGGCATATGCACTTCTTCAGGAACCGTGGGCCATTCCCTCAGTTTTGGAAGGTCCGATTCAGTGACAGTATTTGCTTCCGAGGCCAGTACTGCAGATGCTCTGGCCACATCAATTGCCAATGCTGCCCAAGGAATCAATGATCATGATGCAGTTCAAAATTGCCTGGATAGGGCTGATGATTTTAAAGAGCAATTCAAAGGCGTAATGGTCGTTGTGGGAGAAAATGCAGGGACTATAGGTAAAATACCACAAATAGTAAAAACTGATAAAAAAGCCGTTTTAGGTGATTTATTTGAAATTTAATCTTAAATTATTTTAAATATAAAAATCATATTAGATTATATCGGTTTATATATTAACTAAAAATTTAAGTTGATAATAAATTCAAATGCAGGGATACTATGAAAAGGGACATTATCAAAATTAATGAAGAAAAATGTACTGGATGTGGCGACTGTATCACCGGATGTCCAGAAGGAGCATTACAAGTAATTGATGGTAAGGCCAGACTTATCAGCGACCTTTTCTGTGATGGTTTAGGGGCTTGTATTGGAACATGCCCTCAGGGAGCCATAGAAATCGAACAAAGAGAAGCCGAAACATATGATGAGT
Organism: Methanobacteriaceae archaeon UBA349; assembly: GCA_002509745.1. Classification (GTDB taxonomy): domain Archaea; phylum Methanobacteriota; class Methanobacteria; order Methanobacteriales; family Methanobacteriaceae; genus UBA349. The sequence goes on from DAWK01000148.1 coordinate 3,016, forward strand.
CTAAAACCATGGAAAATATTATCACAGGCGGACCCAATGTTATAAAGGCCCATTTACAACACCTACAGGAACACGGCGAAGATAAATTTCTAAATGAAGCCCTTGAGTTTTTAAAGGAAAGAAATATTGGTATCCCAGATTATGAAGAAAAACCCTTGGCCTGTGGCTGTCCCGGATCCATAACACAAGAAATTTGTTCAAGTAGTTCTGGAAATGATAAAAGTGAATCAACTATTCTAAGTGCTGAGCTACGAAATTGGCCCATACAAATGCAACTTTTACATCCTCATGCACCTTATTTAAAGAATGCGGATTTATTAATTGCTGCAGATTGTGCACCATTTGCTTATCCTAATTTTCACCAGAGATTCTTAAAGGAAAAAGTTCTGATTATTTTCTGTCCTAAACTGGATAAAACCATAGATCAATACATAGATAAATTAGCAACAATCTTTGAAACCCAGGATATAAAATCCATATCTATTGTACACATGGAAGTTCCATGCTGTTCAGGAATTGAAATAATTGTCAAAAGGGCCTTAGAAAAAGCTAAAAAGAATATAATCATCAAAGATTATACTATTTCCATAAATGGTGAAATAATATAAAAATTATTTTTTTAATCAACTGAATTATATCAAAAATAGAATTTTAAAAATAATTAAAGATTAGCCTCAGATCGCCCATCATTCA
>DAWK01000131.1 GCA_002509745.1 Methanobacteriaceae archaeon UBA349
AAAAAGAAGGACGTCCCAGAGTCCGCATGAATGGAGCCCAAATAATGGATATTGTGCACGCTCATGATGGGCTTATTGGCCCAGCACACGCATTTACTCCTTGGACCAGTATGTACAAGGCCTATGATAGTTATATGGATTGTTATGGAAAAAAACCAGACTTTTTGGAGATAGGTCTTTCTGCAGATACAGATATGGCTGACACCATTAAAGAACTGGAAGATATACCATTTTTAACTAATTCTGATGCACATTCGCCATGGCCGCATCGTTTAGGTCGTGAATTCAATGAAATAGAGGTAGAAGATATCTCATTCACTGGATTAAAGAATGCACTAAAAAAGAAAAGAATGAAGGCCAATTATGGGTTTGACCCAAGATTAGGAAAATATCACCTTACTGCTTGTACCAGATGTTATGAAATATTTTCTCCAAAAGAAGCTCAAGAGGCTAATAGGAAGTGTTCTTGTGGTGGAACCATTAAAAAAGGTGTTGATTATCGAATATCCGAAATAGCTACTTGGAAAAGACCGCATCATCCTTATCATAGGCCGCCTTATATTCATATAATGCCTTTGGCTGAAATAATTTCTCTAGCATTTTCTAAAGGAGTTACCACAAAATTTGTTCAGGGAATATGGGAGAATCTGGTTAATAACTTGGGAAGCGAAATAGATGTTATGATTCGCGTTCCCTTAGAAGATATAAACGAAATTTCACCAGAAATGGCTCCGGTTATTCAGGCTTTTAGAGATAAGACTCTGGTAATTGTTCCCGGAGGGGGCGGAAAATATGGTGAGATTAAATTTCCAGAAAATAATTTAGATAACTATCTTTAATCTATTAATTTAGCTTAATTTCAATTAATTAAATTAATAGAAAATTAATTAAATTAATAGAAATTTACTATTAGTGTGATTAAAATGGATTTTAAAGCCACTATGGGAATATGTCGTAAAGTAGATTCTGAGAAAAAAATAGTTATTGTACCTCAGGAAGCAGATATATTGGAAGAAAATGAATTGGTAGTTGTTATTAATTCAGAAGAGTTTATAAAACTACTAGATAACTTTAAAGATAAATTTGATTTCATGGAAACAATTAAGAAAGATATATCTTCAGAAAAATAGTTAATTTTTATAATTAAAACCAGTAAATCGAATCCAAATTCCTTCAAGTTAATTACTGTTAGCTACCATCAAATGATTTACTAAAACTATGCACTTATTTTAAGAAACATTATCTTTTATATTAGCCGTGCTTAAAACTAAATCAATATTCTAATGGATTTTAGGGTACATCTACTAATGATTTAAATTAATTTTGAATATATTCAATTTAGAAGTAATAGGAATCATATGTATTAAATTTAAAAAAATATTATAAACGGACCCGCCGGGATTTGAACCCGGGACCCTCAGATTAGGAGTCTGATGCCCTATCCTGGCTAGGCTACGGGCCCTAGTTATGTGGCTATCAAATTTTTATTTTTACATTTGATTATTATTAAAGATAACAATTTATATAAATAATATAGATTAAATTTCTAAAAAAAGTTCTTTGGACGGACCCGCCGGGATTTGAACCCGGGACCTTCGGATTAGAAGTCCGACGCCCTATCCAACTAGGCTACGGGCCCTTATTAAAATGATAAAAAGATGTTAGTTTGTTTTACTATATAACTGCTGCGGTTTTGCCGAATTTTAACCATTTTTATAAAAAAAATATTAAAGTTTACAAATGATTTGATATTTGCAAAACTATTTTTTACAATATTTTTTACATATATATTGGAGATTCTGGTTCGTTCTGAACTGTTTCAGCTAGCTTTTTAAGTCGTGATTCTATTTCCTGAGCTTCTTGTAATAATGGATCAGGATCTATGCTGATATCTAACATAGTATTTAATGTATCTACCACTCCAGCAGCAGCGCGGGGGTCAGGATAGGGATTTAATATTTCTGCAAAGAGACAGGATGCAGGTATGTTTTTTGAAGCACACTGAGTTAATAAAGTTCCAGATAGACCATTTATATTTCCAAAGGGTAATATTGGAAGGCCCATATCTTCTAATCGTTTGCTGGAATCTTCACTATTCCCTGCAGCGGTTGTGGGTCGACTTTTTTCCCTAACAACCATGCTGTTAAATGTTATCAGTTCTTTACTATTGTTTCTATCCATCCAGTCCACAATGGAACTAGTCATGTCGTATACAACATTAGGTGGCACAATAAAATCGGATAGGAATAAAACTAATCCTTCAGCTTCATAAATCCTAAAAGGGTGTAAAGCAACTCCTTTGTAGAGAACAGCTAGTGGTGGAAAATATTTGGATTCAATATATCCTATTTCCTTCATTTTGAGGTCTTCTACTAAAAGCCAACCAATTATATTCCCAATTAAACCTCCACCTGGAGATCCTTCAAGTACAACGGCATCTTCAATATCTTCTGATTTAATTTTACAGCACTCAGTTTTAGTTATCATGCTTGTACGCCCCCTTCTATTCCTGTGACTTCCCCAGTATTTGCATCAATTATTATTCCACCTATTTGCTGACCTTTTTTAAATTTAAATTTAGGATCATTTCCATCTGAAATAACTGGTACAATGTATGAGCTGCCTTTGAGAACAGGAGTTCCGAGGTATGTATAGCCTTGATCATTTGTTTTTGCTGCTATAATTTTCGCCTTAGCGACTGAAACTTTCACACTTGAACCTCCGTTACTACTTCCCTGAGAACTTACTGAAGAACCGGATCCACTACTTTGGCCCTGAACTACATCAGAAGGACTGGAAGAAGATTGAGAGTCACCTTGACTTGAACTATCACTACTTTGTGGAGTAGTTAATTGCCATAATTGTGGGGTCTGACTTATTTGATAACCGGCTGCGGCTACACCTATCATAAGCACTATAACCACTGATACTAATATTTTTGAGTTTATCATTAACTCACCTTTTAAAATTTATTATATTATTTTATTTATTATTATATACCTTGTATATCTGAACTTATTAAATTATCTTAAATTTGACTATAGTTTTTTATTCAAATCAAGTTTTTATATGATATTATTGTGAATACCAGATTCACATTATTATATCTGCGGGTTATAAACTTTGGCTATGAATATAATTAACTAATATTAATTAGTTACTAAAGGTAAATAAATTACTAAAGTTCTCTATTTCTAATTAAATGCGTTTATTTTCTTCTTTTAAAAAAAGAATTAATCATGGGTTTGCCATTATATAAATACTTTTCATTTTTTTCCTAATTGAAAAACTTATAACATATAATAATAGTTATATAAATGATAGTTTTTGAACTTTAAAACAAGAGGTGATACATTTGAGCGAAAGGATTGTTATATCGCCGACATCACGACAAGAAGGACATGCAGAACTTGTCATGGAAGTCGATGATGAAGGAATCGTGACCAAAGGACGATACTTCAGTATTACTCCTGTTAGAGGTCTTGAGAAAATAGTTACAGGCAAAGCTCCAGAAACCGCTCCAGTTATTGTACAGCGGATTTGTGGTGTTTGCCCTATACCTCACACTCTAGCTTCAGTTGAGGCCATTGATGACTCACTGGACATAGAGGTACCTAAAGCAGGACAACAACTACGAGAGTTAACCCTTATGGCCCACGATATAAACAGCCATGCTATCCACCATTTCCTGATAGCTGCTGATTTCGTACCAGAAAATCTTATGGCTGCTGCCATAAACTCTGTTTCCGAAATCAGGAAAAACTGTCAGTATGTAGTGGACATGGTAGCTGGTGAAGGTATTCACCCATCCGATGTGCGGATTGGAGGAATGGCCGATAATATCAGTGAATTAGCCAGAAAGAGGCTATACTCAAGGTTAAAACAATTAAAACCAAAACTCGACGAACACGTTGATTTAATTATTGGTTTAGTAGAAGATAAAGGACTACCCGAAGGTTTAGGTGTACATGATCAAAAAACCATGGCTACTGATGTACTTTACGGTAATCGTGACAACTTCGATCTGGATAGGTTCACTGAAATAATGCCTGAAAGCTGGTATGATGATGCGGAAATAGGTCACAGAGCTTGCTCCACTATCCCATTATATGATGGTAGAAATATTGAAGTAGGTCCAAGAGCTAGGATGGCTGAATTCCAAGGATTCAAAGGAAGTGGTGTGGTAGCACAACACGTAGCAAGGGCCTTAGAAATGAAATCTGCTTTATCTAGAGCAATAGATATTTTAGATGATTTGGATACTTCTGCTCCTGCTCAGGCTGATTTCGACATTACAGGTACTAACAAATTAGGTATAGGTGCCATTGAAGGACCTAGAGGAATGGACGTACACATGGCACAAATTGCCAATGGTAAAACTCAGTTCTACAGTGCTTTAGTCCCTACAACCTGGAACATACCAACTATGGGCCCTGCAACTGAAGGATTCCACCACGAGTTCGGACCTCATGTTATCCGTGCATACGACCCATGTTTGTCCTGTGCTACTCACGTAATTGTGGTAGACGACGAGGACAGCAGCGTCATTAAAAATGAAATCGTCAGAATTTAATGGATTTATAAAGGGAATAAAATGCCATACGATGCAGAGATATTAGTAGTAGGGTGCGGAAACGTTTTGTTTAAAGACGACGGTTTCGGCCCAGCAGTGATCGAAGCCTTAGAAGAATATTTTAAGGAACACAAAGACGAAAAGCCAGAAAATGTTATGTTTATTGATGCTGGAACTGGAGGTCCTCACTTTGTATTTTCACTTCCCCAAGATTCCTGGAAAAAGATGATCGTGGTGGATATTGTAGAATTTAAGGCAGAACCAGGCACGCTAAGAAAATTCGAAGTGGATGAAATTCCAAAAGGATCTTATGAAAACATGCATTCATGGCCCGTTAATCAACCATTACATGAACTCAGTGAAACCGTAGATGTCATGGTTATAGGATGCAAACCCGAAGAAATCTCTGCCCCTGATGTGGTTATGGGACTCAGTCCCGCTATTGAAAAAGCTATTCCTGAAGCCATTAAAATGATTTTAAAGGAGATAGGGGTTTAGCAAAATGAGCTTGATTTCCAGAATAAAGGATTTATTAGGAATAGGGGCTAAACCAGCTAATGAGGAGGCTAAACCAGCAAAATCAGGAGAAGTTGGAGCTTCAGAACAGGAGGTTGAAAAAGTGGCCGAAGAAAATGCAAAACCAAGAATTGGTTACATTCACTTGAGTGGATGTACCGGAGATGTTATGTCGTTAAGTGAGAATTACGACATTCTCGCCGAATTACTCACCAACATGGTGGATATTGTTTATGGACAAACCCTGGCAGACGTATGGGAAATGCCAGAAATGGATCTAGCACTCGTAGAAGGGTCTGTCTGTCTGCAGGATGAACATAGCCTGCATGAATTAATGGAAACAAGGGAAAAAGCAGCTATGGTATGTGCTTTTGGATCATGTTCTGCTACAGGATGTTTCACTAGATACTCTCGGGGTGGACAACAAGCAAGACCAGATCACGAATCATTTGTGCCTATTGCTGATTTGATTAAAGTGGACTGTGCAATACCAGGATGTCCACCTTCCCCAGAAATTATCGCTAAAACAGTAGTAGCTTTAATTAATGGAGACATGGACTATTTACAGCCTATGATAGATTTAGCAGGAATGACCGAAGGATGCGGATGCGATCTTCAAAAATACGTGGTCAATCAGGCTTTATGTATCGGATGCGGTACCTGTGCCATGGCCTGCCAAACCAGAGCTGTTAGCATGACTAATGGGCGACCAGAAGTTAATGGTGACCGATGTGTAAAATGTGGAATCTGTTATGTACAGTGCCCACGAAGTTGGTTCCCAGAAGAACAAATCAAAAAGGACTTAGGACTATAGGAGGCTGAAAAAATGGTTTTAGGTACTTACAAAGAAATAGTCTCTGCAAGAGCAACCGATAAACAAATCCAAAAAGTCTCTCAAGACGGTGGAATTGTCACCGGTTTATTAGCCTTTGCACTAGAAGAAAAAATCATTGAAGGAGCCGTAGTTGCTGGACCTACTGATGAATTCTGGAAACCAGAACCAATGGTAGCCATGTCTGCTGATGAGATCATCGCAGCTGCCGGTACCAAGTACACTTTCTCCCCTAACGTAATGATGTTAAAGAAAGCTGTACGGCAATACGGTATTGAAAAATTAGGAACTGTTGCTATTCCATGTCAAACCATGGGTATCAGAAAAATGCAGTCCTACCCATTCGGTGTACGATTCTTAGCTGATAAGATCAAGCTATTGATTGGTATTTACTGTATGGAAAACTTCCCATATGCTTCTCTAGAAACTTTCATCTCAGAGAAAATGGGAGTCAGTATGGAATTAGTAGAAAAAATGGACATTGGTAAAGGTAAATTCTGGGTATACACTCAGGACGAAGTCTTAAGCATACCACTTAAAGAAACCCACGGATATGAACAAAGCGGATGTAACGTCTGTCTGGATTACGTGGCTGAATTAGGTGATGTGTCCACTGGATCTGTTGGTTCACCTGATGGATGGTCCACGGTTATTACCCGAACCGATGGTGGAGATTCTATCTTCAAACAAGCAGTTGAAGCGGGAGCATTCGAGACCAAAGACATTGCTAATGTTAAACCTGGAATCGACCTTCTACAAAAATTAGCTGCTCAGAAGAAAGAGAAAAACCAGAAAACCATCGACAAGAGAAAAGAAATGGGACTACCAGTACCATTCTAATTCTCTTTTTCTTTATTTTTATTTTGGATTAATCAATTATTCACTTATTTGAAATAGGTGGGTTTTTTATGGATGTTTTAATTGCTTTTTTAGCCATAGTGATGGTTTATATTTATGGAATTGTATATTATTTTTATAAAAGATCAAAGAAAAGGCAAAAAAAGAAATCTGATCTGATGATTAGGGCTATTACATATTTCAGACGGAAAAATTTTGATCAAGCGAAGTATTATTTTGAGATTGCTTATAATGAGTCACTTGAATCTGAAGATATGTATGTGGCTGCCGAAAGCCTTTATTATTTGGCTTTTATTCATGACAACAACGGACATAATCCAATGGCACGTGAAATTCTTCAAGAAGCACTAGAGTATTATCAACACCTAAATGAATCTGAAGGAATAAAAAAAGCTCTGAATTTAATGGCTAAAATTTCACAATAGGTTCTCCATATTTTATTTGAATTGATTTGTATGATAAAAATGGAGTAGTAATAATAACTCCTACTCCTCAACTATCTATTCTATTTTTTAGTATTTTTATTCGGTAATGATTTTACATCCATCTGATTCAACAATAACAGTGTGTTCTGCTTGAGAAACCCAGGCCCCACTTTTTTCTCTAAGTACATGGTAGGGATAGATTGCCCTGGATTTAATTAACACTCTCATGGATGAAGTAAGTCTTTTTTCATCAAATGAATCTAAAAGCCATC
>DAWK01000158.1 GCA_002509745.1 Methanobacteriaceae archaeon UBA349
ATAATGGAATAATTGAAAATTATAAAGAATTAAAAAATAATTTAGAATCAGAAGGCCATATATTCAAGTCGGATACAGATACGGAAGTCATTCCGCATTTAATAGAAAAATTCATGGATCAAGGCTTTGATCTGGAGATTGCAGTACGGAAAACTCTGGAAATGATCCATGGGTCATATGCTATTGCAGTTATATCTACGGATGAGCCAGGCAAAATTATAGGGGTTCGGAAAGAAAGTCCTTTAATTGTAGGAAAGGGTGATGGGGATTATTTCCTGGCCTCAGATGTGCCAGCCATATTAAAACACACTAATAACATTATTTACTTAGAAGACGGGGAAATGGTTATTTTAGATGCTGATGGTGTTACTGTTAAAAATGTTCTGGGTGAAATCATTGAAAAAGAGGTCCATATAATTGAATGGACACCAGACATGGCTGAAAAGGGCGGTTTTGATCATTTCATGATAAAAGAGATTCATGAACAACCTGATGCGGTTAGAGATACTCTTATGGAGTCTTCAGAAATAGAAAAAATAGTTAATAACTTGGGTGACATTGAAAGAATCTGCTTTGTGGCTTGTGGTACATCTTATCATGCTTCTTTAATTGGAAAATATTTATTTGAAAGTTTAATGGGATTACCTACGGATGTAATTCTTGCTTCGGAATTCCAGTATTCTTCCAAGGCCATGGATGAAAAAACACTAGTGATATTTATCAGCCAGTCTGGAGAAACTGCAGACACTCTTAAAGCTCTTAGAACCGCTAAAAAAAGATCTGAAACATTGGTAATCGTCAATGTTGTAGGGAGTACTGCTACCCGGGAAGCTAAACATGTTGTTTTCACCAGAGCAGGGCCTGAAATAGGTGTGGCTGCTACTAAGACCTATGTAAGTCAGCTAACATGTGTATATCTTTTAGCAGCTCATATGAGCAAACGATTAGATTTGGTTGAAGATTTACATAAAATTCCTAAGTTCATGGCAGATGTTTTGAATAATGAGGATCATATTCATAGAATTGCTAAAAAATATAAAGATGTGCCTGATTTCTTCTTCATTGGAAGAGGGTTTTCTTACCCAACCGCTTTAGAAGGGGCTTTAAAACTAAAAGAAATTACTTATATTCATGGGGAAGGCTATGCTGCTGGAGAACTTAAGCACGGGCCATTGGCTTTGATTGATGATGGAGTTCCTGTAGTTGCTGTTGCACCTCCAGGAAATATCCATGATAAAACTTTAAGTAATGTAGAAGAAGTCAGGGCCCGAGGAGCCCATGTGATTTCGGTTGGTTCTGATAATGATGAAATTTTAAAATCAGAATCAAAGGATTTTATGGGGACGGATTCAGAGATTGATGAGTTGATTTCCCCTATTCCGTATATAGTTCCTTTACAGTTACTTGCATATTATATAAGTATTGAAAAGGGTATTGATCCTGATAAGCCGAAGAATTTGGCCAAGTGTGTTACTGTAGAGTAATTGAATAAATTAAAATATGATTCTTTTTTAATATTTAATCATATTTTATAGAAGTTTATTATTTTATTCCAATCAATAAAATCATAGTTTATCTATTCAAAACTTTCATATAAACATTTTCAACCTCTTTTTCGTATTCTTCATAAGGGCGTAAAATTTCATTTCTAATATTAAAAATTCTTTGGTTTAGTTCATTTATTTGTTCCGGGTTTTTGATGATATTAATCATTATATTGGACAATTCTTTTGGAGAAGAATCAACATTAACCCAGCCAGTAATATTATCTATAGTATATTCTGTTATTCCACCAAGATTATTTCCAATAACTGGTATACCTTTTGATAAAAATTCTAACCCTACAAAACCATAAACTTCTTCCCAAACTGAAGGTATTATTCCAACATCAATGGCATCTAATATATTATCTAAGTCCTTTGTATCATAATGTCCTTTAATAATTACATTTTCATGTTTATTGAGTTCTAATTCCCGAGATTTATCAATTTCTCCCAGTATATAGATATTATAGCGATTTGAATAAGATTTTAGTATATCTATGGTTTCTAATAAAAATTGAGATCCTTTTTCAACTGAAGAAAACCCATTCAAAACCCCAAAATTGATTGAATTATCATAATGTCTTGTTTTTTTAAAATTAATATTATTAAAATGATTTAAAAGATTTTGAACTATAAAAATCTGTGAATCTTCACCTAAAAATGTCTGGTAAATTTCTTTTGTTTTTGTAGAAGGTGAAATGAATGAATCAATTTTTTTTAATTTTAATATGTTTGAATCTCTTCTATCTTGGTATAAATTAGAAATTTTTTCGTAGTTATATATGGGGGTTACTGGAAAATTTATTTTAGGATCTTTTATTTTATCAGAACGAATGTTTTGTATAAACTTAAAAATTCTATTATAAATATTAAAAACAGGTATTTTGAATTTTTCTAAATGATAAGCTACTGTAGCAAGTAAAAAATAAGCACGACCCTCAAAATTATTACAACATAATAAACACATAGGGCCTACTTCATTTTCTGAACAAATTGTTTTATCTATTCTGTAAAGTTTCACAGTTGGACATAAAGGATAATAATCGTGAAGTGTCATTACTATTGGAATTCCTAATTCTTCTTTAAGTATGTCAATTAAAGAATAGGGTAATCCTAATATCTCTTGTATATGAATTATATCTGGTTTGTTACTTTTAATTATTTCTCGAAAAAGATTTTCAAATTCATAAACTTCTTTTTTGTTTTCTAAAGCACATTTAGATGGTAAAATTGGGGAATTGATTAATTCATGCATTATTATTCCATCTTTTTTGTAATTTTTTATCATAGTTTTTGAAAAAGGGTAGTATCTTCCAGAGAAGAAATAATGAACTTCATTTCCTTTTTTCGCTTGAAATTTCATTAAATTCATTGCATTCTTAATTGAACCACCGGTTCGCATAGGTAGAAAACCATGACCTATATGCATTATTTTTATTGTCATAGAATCACTCTTTTTTAATATTTTGACCTAATCCCCCAATGGATATACCATAGAGGTTCGCATAAAAAGTGGATAATGCATCATAATCTTTAAAAAATATTCTTTTGAATAAAAGATAAGGAAATAATAGTACACTTATCCAGTTCCTCCAAACATTTATCTCTAATTTTAAAAAACCGTTTTCTTTTAACAATCTTTCAACAGAGTAATAATTATATGGTCGTATATGTGTTGGTTCGCTCCAAAAATTTGCATTTCCTTCAGGAATAAATGCTGTTTTATAATATGGCATTTCTATATACAACAAACCATTGGATTTAACAACTCTATGAAACTCGATCATAAAATCATATGGATTTAATAAATGTTCAATAACATGAAAACAAACTAATAAATCAAACATATTATTCTCAAAAGGTATATTATCTCCTGAAGCTTTCTGGAAATTGATAAATGATGGAATAGAACTATTCATATCTCCAATATCGATACCATAAAGCTGTAAATCTGGCCTTAATTCATGAATGTTTTTAAGATAATTGGCTTTTCCACATCCTACATCTAATATCTTTCCATTCAATGGGAGATCTAAAACTAATTTACTAATTAATTTTTTATAGCCTTCACTTAGTACATCATTAATCGATTCATAATAAATCTCATTATATTTTGTTTCCATATTCTAACCTTCCATTATTTAGTTAATAATTATGAAACTTTAAGAAGAATTAAGGTTTCCATTTGTAAATGAACAATTTTTCTAAATCTTCAAATGGAACATTTTTTTTTATATTTTTATATTTATTCATGAAGTGTCTAATTTCTTTGTAGGCATCCCATTTAGCTTTTAATATGATCGTCTTTCTTCTTACTAAGTTTATACTAATTTGGGCTACTTCAGAAGCAAATAATAGCGGAAATTTTTTAATAATATATCTTTTTGGAAGATTTTTGAATATGGTCCAAGTTGAATTTCTCCAGGTATGATATATAGTGAAATCGCTTAATGGTTCATTAGTACCCCCTCTATAATGATACATTACTGCCTTTGGGCAGTAGTAAGATTTCCAACCCGCTCTGCGAAGTCTTAATGCTAAGTCTGTATCTTCACAATATGCAAAAAAATCTTCATCAAAATATGTATTTTCATATTTTACATCGGATAATGCTTTTTTTTTATAAAGACAACCTGCAGGAGAAGATCCCATTATTTCTTCTTCATTTTCATACTTATCCAAACTTTCATAAGCTCCTCTTTTAAAAGCTAATCCATTGATAGAATATTCAATTCCAACCACATCAATAAGGCTAGTATTTTGACCCCATATAATTTTTGACTGTATGCTACCTGCTTCAGGATGTTTTTTTGACATTAAAATTAGTTTTTCCAAAAAATCTTCTTTAATTTCAGTGTCATTGTTTAAACAAACAATAAACTTGCATTCAAAGTCTTTAAAACTCTCGTTTATCCCCTGGTTGTTTGCTTTAGCAAAACCATAGTTTTCATGGTTTTTAATAATTTTGATTTTACCAGATTTCAGTTCATTATAATAATTTTGATTAATATAATCAATAGAATCATTATTTGGTGAATTGTCTACAAATATAATCCTAAAATTTGAATAAGTCTGATTGAAAAGAGAAATAAAGTATTTTTCTAAAAATTTCTTGCCATTATAATCTGGGGTGATAATATAAGTCTCTACCATTCAAATACTTCCTTAAATATGATTATAAATATTTAAAATGTCTTTAACAATTTTATCCCAGATGAAACTCTTTTCTACAATTTTTCGCCCATTTTCTCCTAAATTATTTCTTTTTAATGGATTTTTTAATATAGAATCTATTACAACTTCTAATTTTTCTAAATCAAATGGTTCAACCAAATAACCATTAACTCCATCTTCAACAACTTCCACCACACCACCTGAAGCATAGGCCACAACTGGAATCCCACATGCATTAGCCTCGGCTAACACCATTCCAAAACCTTCTCGGGTAGAAGGTAAGACTAACACATTAGATTTTTTCATTTCACCCATCAGTTCGTTATAATCTAAATTATCCAAAAATTGAATACTATCTCGAAGATCATATTCTTTAGTCATTGAAATTAAATTTTCTTTCTCAACACCATTACCAACTATCAGTAAATTAATATCTGAAATTTCTTTTTTCAGAGATTTAACAACTTTCAATAAATGATCAACATGTTTATGTGGTGCTAGTCTGCCTACGAAGATTATAGTATTTTCATATTTCTCATTAACTTTAACAGAATCTATTAATTCCAAATCCACACCAGCGTAAACCACAGAAACTCTATTTTTTTGGACACCATAATATTTAACCAGAGATTTTTTAGTTTCATTACTCACAGTAATTATTTTATCATATGGGAACCTAACCAAAATTTTTTCAGCCAAAGCAGCAATTTTAGATGATTGAATCCACTGATCATCATCTTCTGTACTTACATCATATATTGTTCCAATAATTGGAGTTCTTTTCAATTTTGCACCGAAAAAAGCAGGAATAAGTGGAGCATAAGCTTGAGCATCTATTATATCATAATTATGAGTCACAATCCACTTAAAAACTGCAAATATGAAATTTATAAAATTTGATGAACTTCTGTGCGGAGGTTTGTTAATGGTAGGTCCAATATGATGAATATTAATTCCTTCAATTTCTTCATATTTATTTACACCAGCTATTTTCATACAAATAACATCAACCTGATGGCCTTTTTTCACTAAACGTTTAGAAATTTCATAATAACGCCTTTCGCCACCGCC
>DAWK01000182.1 GCA_002509745.1 Methanobacteriaceae archaeon UBA349
TTTAATCAATAGTTCTAATCAATATTATTTAGTATAATTAATCATATAATCAAACATTATATGGATAAATAACCTAAAGAGGACTTAAATGAATTACGATGTAGTTGTAGTTGGAGGCCGTGTTTCTGGATCTATAGCCTCAATGTATGCATCGAAAAATGGTGCAAATGTTTTAATGATTGAAAAACATCAAGAAATTGGAACTCCTGTCCAATGCGCCGGCGGAGTTAGTGATTCTTTTTTTAAAAAAATAGATATTTCACCATCCTCAGAATACACCCTTGCTAGAGTCAAAGGAGCTACAATATACTCCCCTGACAAAAATAGTGTAACTTCAAAAAATAAAATTTTAAAAGGCCGTATCTTAGAGAGAAAAAATTTCGATAAAAATTTAGCCATACAATCAGCAAATGCCGGAACCGAAATAATGCTGAAAACCAGCGTGAAGGGATTAATTACAGAAAATGGTCAAGTGAAAGGTGTTGTAGCTAAACACCTGGGAAAGATCTTAGAAATACCTGCCAAAATAGTTATTGCTGCGGATGGAATTGAATCAAATATGGGCCAATTTTATGGATTAGAAAATCGATTTAAACCTAAAGATATCTGTTCATGTGCTCAATTTGAAATGGTGGGCTTAGATGTTGACCCGGAAATGATGAAATTCTATTTTGGCCAAAAAATAGCACCCGGAGGATATGCTTGGATATTTCCCAAAGGAGATAATCGAGCCAATGTAGGGTTGGGCATTAGAAGTTCCCAATGTACTGCCTACCACTATCTCCAAAAATTTACAGAAAATTTAGGTGGTAAAAAAGTTGAATTCAATGTGGGTGCAGTCCCTATAGGCGGACCGATTCAAAAAACCTATGGAAATGGCCTAATAGTTGTGGGAGATGCTGCCGGACAGGTTGATCCTGTGACGGGTGGTGGAATTCATGTTTCTGCAGAATGTGCTAAAATAGCAGGTATGGTTGCTGCCGATGCTGTTCAAAAAGAGGACTACTCGGAAAAATACTTGAAAAGTTACGAAAAAATTTGGAAAAAACAAGTGGGTAAAAATTTAGAAAAATCACTGCGATTTAGAAAAATTTTTGATAAACTCAATGATGAAGATATAAATAACCTACTAAGATCTGCCCAAAATAATGATATTGATACAATTTCCAAATTATCTATTTTAAGACTTTTAAAAGGCTATCCTGAGCTTTTAAAACTCCTTAGAACAATTTTATAGATTAAAATTAATAAGAATAGAATGATTATTTTTCTATAGTCCTTTTTCATTTTATTTTTATGATCAATACAATAAATTGGGCATATATGATTAATAGAAATTTTTCTAGAAAATAATAGAAATTTAGCAGAGATTATAGTAAAAAATATACTTATAAATGCTTAATTAGAATTAAGATGAGAAAAAAATTTCAAACAGGATAAAACATTCTAGATTATTAATTAGTTCAATAGAATGTTAATGAGATTAATAATGAAATAAATAATTGAATATTTATAATTTAATTCATACAATTAAAAATTACTATAATGGTGGCCCAATGAGTAAAAAATCCATTTTAAGCTCTAATTTAATTGCAAAAAATCTTAATCAAATCTATTTAATATTAATATTACTTGGAACATTCCTCGTTAGATTAATTCCCAGCAGAAATCTTTCCATTGCAGGTAATGATGCCTATTTACACCATGATATTGTTATGAGGATAATTGAACAAGGATTTGGAGTTATATCCCATAATCCTCTTTCTTTAATGGGATTAAGTTCTTATGGTTACCCCCCATTGTATCATATCATTGGAACTATTCTTTATGAAACATTTCACAGCCAGTTAGTTTTCTTTATTTTGCCTCCGCTTCTAGGAGTTGCCTCAGTTTTTGTATTTTATAGATTATCACATGAGCTTTTTGATAATAAAAATGCAGAATTACTATCAACTCTCCTATTCGCATTTGTCCCAGCATTTATAGTTCGTACGTCTGTCTTTATACCCGAATCACTGGGAATACTATTTTTCATAAGCATGGCTTACTTTTTAGTAAAATATATCAAATCAATTCCAGGATATGAAAATCTAGATAATTTTGCCTTAAAGAATTTTCTAAAAATATTCTCTGGAAATTACAAATATTTGCTGTTTGCCTTAGTTATATTTACCATATATCTATTCACCCATAGGGGATGGGTATTTATGGCACTGGTAGCTCTGCTTTTAATGGTCACATTTTTAATACCATCATTTAAGAAAAAACCAGTTACATTTTCCATTGTATTCATTTTAATTGGAATTGGGCTTTTAGAATTTGTTACTTTCGTAGCCAGATTCCAACAGGAACCAGTAACTATTTTAGGGTTCCCCAAATGGATGGGCATTCTTCAACTAGTTCTGGGGTTATATGGGCTGGTTATTTTCATAAAATCAAAGAATTCATTATATAAATTCTTGGCATTATGGGCCATTGCATTTATGGTCATTGGAACATACTCCTTTAGATTTAGAGACCCATATGCAGCAATTCCATTAACATTAATGGCAGGATATGTATTTGCATATATTTTATTGCCTAAAATTAATGAACTTTCAATTTTCAAAAGTTATAAACTCTTTAAAAGAAACTTCGGTGGAAGTTTAAAAATAATTCTATTATTAATCCTTATTTCAATTCCTATAGCTCAAGGAGTATCAATTGCTTACAGTGGTGTCAGCCAGCCTACAGCAAATGAAATTTCGGCTTTTAAGTGGATTGAAAACGAAACACCAGCAGATGCAATTTTTTTAACAACAAAAGATGATGCATATTTCTTAATAGGTAATACACATCGTAAAGATGTTGCTCTCTGGAAAACGGTTTATGAAGGATTTATGGGAAATGCACCTTCTGTTGATGAAACTGTGGCCACCCAAAGAGATGTAGATACTATGTTAGGGACTGCCCAGGCAAGTGAAGCCTATTATCTCTTAAATAAATACAATATAAGCTATATCTACGTATCTCCCGGCATGTACAACCTAACATCTTCCAATGGGTTGATAACTTACATACCATATGATACTCACTTTAAAACATATTTTGTTTCGGGAGATGCTTCTGTTTATAAATATATTAAAAATCCTACATTAAATCCCCCTACTAATAACTTAAACTCCTCATCAATTAATAATACAGAATATAAAAAGAGTTTAGAATTTATAGAACAATTCTGGAATGGTTACAGTTATTCTGAAAATGGGGGGGACTATTTAAAAGATTCACTCCTTGATTTAGAATTTGGAGGCATATACAAAGGAGATTATGCATTAAATTCACAAATAACTATATTATATGCTCATATGTCTAATAGCTCGAGTGCAGATCTAAATAGTCGTTCACAATATTTACTTAACTGGTTGAGTTATAAACAAATGGAAACTGGGTCTTTCCCTACAAGCATACCTCCAGAAGAGTATACTATAGGAACAATGGAAACTATATATCCATTAATGAATGTGGATGATGAAAAGTCAAATATTAATGAAAATCAGACCATTATAACCACAAAAGGCCTTGAGTTTGTTAATAAACAAACTGGAAAAGATTATATAAATATTTCCAATGTTAAAAAATCTCAAAACAGCACCTTAGGTCCAGATTATTTAAGTCTGAAAACCGATGCTCAGGTAAGTGGAATGAATCCATCAGGCAAGGAAAAAATCATCAAAAATGTTTTAAAAGCGCAAAAAAGTGATGGTTCCTGGACTTCACAATCCTATCAAAATATTGAGATTCTTAAAGGCCTCTGTCTTTATTATAATTCCACACCGGATAAAAATGTTTTAAATTCTATTAAAAAGGGATCCAAATGGTTAGTAAACAATCAAAATTCTCAAGGAAGATTTACTGATGATGGTAGCCCGACTAACTATGGCTTGAATCACTATGCTGATGCAGTTATGGTTTATCACATCGCAGGAAATACAGAATCTGTAGCAAAAACATTAAGTTACATGGCCAATGCCACTTTAAAAGACGATATTACGCCTTTAAAGTCTTATTTGACCATTATTTCTAACTTGAGTTTAATATATGGGGAAGATAAAGCTATTGAAATAGCCAATAGGATGGTGTAAACTTTTTAGGAAAGAAGTTTATATATAATATTATAATTTTGGATTATCTTAATGAATCTATAAATAAATTCTAGAATAAGTAATATTCTAAATAAGATTTATAAATGCTTGAAGTTATAGTTGGGGAAATAAATGACTTTAAACAAGTACAAAGTCGATGTAGACGAGTTGATGGCGGAAAAAGATGTTCCGGGACTTATTGATGCTTTAGAACATGAAGATTTCATAGTGAGAAAAGAAGCTACTCGTGCTTTAAAATATGTAGGAGATCAACGAGCAGTATCTGCCTTAATCAAATCTCTGGAATATGAAGATTGGCATTCTAAATTTTCAGTCCTCGGCACTGTGCGTGCCAATGCTGCAGAAGCACTAGGAAAAATACAAAGTAAATATGCTGTGACTCCATTAATAGAACGTCTTGATGATTCTGATTCAGAAGTTCGATGGAAAGCAGCTGAAGCATTAGGTAGAATAGGGGATTATGAAGCATTAGAACCATTAATCTATGCCCTAAATGATACTGATGGAGATGTTCGTAAACAAGCAGCCCGATCTTTGGGAGAGCTGGATGATCCTATAGCCGTTGATGCATTGATTGAAGCGTTATCAGATAGGGATTGGCCAGTACGTAAAAATGCTGCTACTTCTTTAGGAAGAATAGGTGACGAAAGAGCACTCAAACCACTACTGAAAGCCCTGGATGATAAAGATATTGATGTCAGACGCCATGCGATTGGTGCATTGGTAAAAATGAAAAGTAAAGCCGTTAAGCCACTTTTAAAAAAGCTTCATGACACTGATTGGCAAACACGAGCAATTGCTGCTGAATCTTTAGGACGTATAGGTAGTAAAAAAGCACTAGAACCATTAATAAAAGCATTGAGCGATCGCAGATTTCGAGATGAAAATCGTTATGTTAGAGGCAAAGCAGCAGAGGCCTTGGGAAGAATAGGAGATAAAGTGGCAGTTAAATATTTAGAAAAGGCCTTAGATGAAAAATATATATTCGTCCGCAAAAGAGCCCAAGAAGCCCTTGATTTAATTGAATTGGCACCCGACCTGGATCATTTTGAAAATGAGGAGTTTTGTTTTGATTATCCATTGTTCTGGGACTTGGACGATGTATATAAATGGGAAAAGCTATTGATTGGTTATTGGCCTCCTAAAAGTCTTAAATTTTCAATTAACCGCAAAACTAATGCGGAAGACGTTACTATTGGTGAATTTGCAGACATTATAGCTGAAGTTTTTCATGAACAGCACATTGAAAAAGTATTCAAAACAGAGGATCATATTGCAGGTTCCCGTGCTTTTAAAGTTGTTGGTGATAATTATAAGTTTGACCCAGCAAAACGAACTATAGTTATAGTCTTCAAAAAGTACGACAATTTATATTATTTCTGGTTCACAGGAAACATCAAAGATATGGATGAAGCATCAAAATACATGAAGATAATGATAAATAGTTTCCATATAAAGTAAAGTGAAAAATTATTTCAAAATTTAAAGTTTAATTAAAACCGGGATTTTTTACATGAAAAATAAGACTAAGAAAAATAAGATTAAAATTAGTTCCGGAAAATATAAAGAATTTTATTTTGCACTTGCTTGCTGTGATAATAATCTAATATCAAGTAGTTTGGGAAGAGATAGTAAAGAAGAAGCTTTAAATGACCTTAATGAATTTGTTGATGATAAGTATCATTTCTATATAAACTTAGATACTGAAAAAGATTCTAAAAATAGCCCTGAATTAATTAAAAAAATTGGAAAATACTATTACGGACAAAATAGTAAAAATAAAGAATTAAAATTTGATGAAAAAGAAAATTTTGATATTAAAGTTCTAAAAGAAGTTTCTAAAATCCCATACGGTGAATTTAGAACTTATAAAGAAATTGGTGAAAGTCTAGGAACAAAAGGTTATCGGGCGGTTGGAAATGCATTAAATAAAAATCCACTTCCACTTTTTATCCCTTGCCATCGTGTCGTGAAATCAGACATGACCATTGGAGGATTTCGTGGTGGATTAAAGATGAAAAAAGAACTATTAAAAAGAGAGGGAGTTCAATTTAAGGGGAATAAAGTAATTAAAAAATAGAAAATAAGAAATTTAACAATAAATATTATAAAAATTTCTAATTAAAATAAGAAAACTAATCCAGAAAATTATATAAAAATAACGAATAAAATAAGAAAATAGTGAAAAATATATTTAAATATTAAAATAATTAGATTTTTGTTTTATAGATTTTAAGAGCCTCTTCCAGCACATCCGTGAACTCATCATCTGTTTTAAGATCTTCTAAATCTTCTATCGAGAATATTTTTAAAACATTATCTTTACATGCTTCCACACAAGCCGGAATGATGGTATCGGCATCCATACAAAGAGTGCATTTTTGAGCTGATTTTTTCTCCTCATCGATTACCAGAATACCTATAGGACAGGCAATCATACATAATCTGCATAAAATACAGGATTCCTCATCAACTTTTAACGAACCATTTTCATCTTTTATGGCGCCAGTAGGGCATATTCTTGCACATGGAGCCTTATCAGGATGGCACTGCAAACAAAAAACAGGTATTGAACTGCTTTTTTTGGCCCTGGCCACCCCATGAGTTTTTTTACATGCATTGATACAGTCAAAGCATTCACTACAACTTTGGGGATCAACAACCATCAGAGTATTCATTAAATCACCTTAAATAATTTTTAGGAGTTTTATATTTAAATTGAGATTATCATGTAACGTATTCCAAAAAATATATTTAATTAATCGCAAATAGCGACCAATTTATTTATTTTTAAAGAATTGATTAAATTACAAATTTAATTCAAATACATTTAATAAAAGATTAAATGTTTTTTGTTAGATAATCTGGAACAGCAGAAGAATCTCTTGGTCCTACAACAACTTCCCATCCACTATCATCCTCTATTTCTCCACTTACGGGGGCTGCTAAACCAGGAATAATCATTTTTCTGGTTTTAACCTTATCTTCAATTCCAGTTTCTTTAATTAAATCAGCTACTGCTTTTCCGTTTAATTGACCACCAGCTAGGGATACATCAACTGCTCGACCCACAGTATCAAGGACCAGGAGATAAGTGCTTGCTTTTCCAGACTTTAAATCCCCTTCAACAGTGTAATACGTCAAAGCAAAGTTAGTGGTGAGAAGCACGGGTGAATTCTCATCAAGTTCACCAAATTCATATAAACCAGCATCAACAGCTTGTGGTTTTCTTGGATCAGTGTATAAACTCTGTCTTAAAGTTAAAACAGGTATAATTTCCCATATTTCAGTTCCATTTAAGATAAGCATATCTGCGTATTTATTTAGTAATGTGGCAGCAATAGTGGCCTCTTTAATACTTTTGGTCACTTCATCTTCATCATTATTTAATCTTAAAAGAGCTGGAATCCCCAGTATTGGGAAACGGAAGTCTTCATCACGTTCTTCAATAGCCAACCTTTTAATCATGACGAAATTATCCAGAGTATCACCAATAGCATCTCCCACAAAGGTACCTGGATCTAAGACTATATCTTTAAGTCCTTTGGCCCTTAGAGTGTGGGAAAGCTCTTTCATCTTTTCCAGATCTCCAGGTACAAATAATGTCACCGGACACTGGTATTCCACAGCTAAATCAGCCATATCTTCGAAATTATTTTCAGTAACTCCATATATAAGTGGATTTTCATCCCCTACCACTTCCAGAGCCTTTTTCATTGCTAATGGGTCCAAAGAACATAATACTAAAGGATATTTTGATTCTTTTAGTTTTGAAGCCGCAGCAGCAAATTTATCTGCATCACCAGATTTATTTCTAATAGCTATAGCATCGAGAGTTAATAGTTCCCCAGTTCTCTCAAATTCAGTATTTTCAATAGTTTTAACCCTTTCTTCAAATTCTGCAGCTTCCATCTCATCATTGACATCAATAACTAGTGCAGTTGGGTTGTAATATGTAAGTTCATATCTGTAAAGTACTTCGTCCCCACCAATAGCTATAGCCTTGTCTCCTTTGCCTATAATGACCTCTCTAACTGCAGGAGCAAGTAAGTTCTCCAGTGCTTGCATTTCATTGGCAGCAAGTTCAGTACATAATTCCAAGTCAGTTTCCTTCTCAGACAATTTAGTGGCAAAAGCCATGCATGATGCTTCTCCACATTTAGCACAGTTGGTTTTTGGAAGTAATCTGTAAATATCCATTGCAGTAACACTCATTTCTTAAACCTCCTATAATTTTTCGAGCTATTAGCCCTCCAGCTGAGTTATCCAGTCACTAATTTCAGGGAGCTCAGTGGTCATGTAATCTTTTACAAAAGTGTCTCCAATTTCTCTTAAGAGTTTAACAGAAGTCGGGTGGAGCATCATAAAGATATCGACACCATTGAGCATCATAGTGAGTCCTGTTACAATTTCCCAGATAGGTCCCCGGTAATCAGTTGGTCCCCATTCTTCTTTTTTCATCCAAGCTTCTCTGGAACCCCATGCATTAGTGGTACCCGACGACATTGGCATTTGCAGGTCAGTGTCTCCTTTAAGAGCTGCTAATCTGGTTCTGGTCATTATATCAATAGAAAACTCAATACCGTAACCCAGAGCACAAGTAGTTGGATCCATAACAATGTCGTTGTGAGTTAAACCTTCTTTCAGGAGGTAACGATTAAGTGTTTTTTGCATGTTCACATCAGTTATTGACCAGGACAAAACCGCGTGATCATTATCTACTGCTGCTTTAGCTACTTTTCTGTAATCAAGATCAAGATTTGCTGATGCTAAAAGACATCGTTCGCCCTGAGCCGCTTCAGCAGCAGCTTCTAGAACTAAAGGATCTTTTACAGGATCTCCAGAAGCCCCGATAACCAGAGGCACATCCACTGCTTGTAAAACTTCTTCTACAGCTTGAGCTCCTTCCCGAGGAGTTTTGTCCATAACTTTAGGACCAGTCCCAATCAGGTGCATGGTGACCATGTTTGCACCAAATTCTTTTACTGCTTTTTTGGCCCATTCGCCGGGACTTTCCATTACATCACTGAAATGTTCCCTTATAGGCCTTGGAAGGCCAGGCATAGGAATATCAAAAACATCAAAGGTTACTACTGGAGGATTGGGCTGCGGTTCTTCAAATCTGTAAAGTGCCTGTTGACCTCCTAGATAAACTGGCGTTCTGCTGCCTTTTCCTAATTGAACTTCGGCCACCTTTCCAGGATAGTCTTGTATAGGAGGTTTAAATTCTTCCATGGCCATTATTTCGGTTGCAATAGCTTTTTCTGTTGTTACTGCCTTCTGAACAGCTTGCTGGATGGCTGGCATTAGATGTAGCTCAAGCTCATCAAAATCCATTCTAAATTCGTTTATTTCTATAGATTTTGTATTTTCAAGCAGTTTAAGAAGTTGCGTCATTTTATCCATAAACCCACATCCTCTTCGATTATTTTTAATTAATTTAATTATTTTAATGAAATTTAATTTAGAATATTTTGTAAAATATTTGATCTCAATAATAACTGATTAGTAAAAACCAATTAATGGAATTTTAAAATCTTTTCGACAATTTTGGTAAGTTCTTTTACAGAAACAGCATCCGAGGGTAACTCAATCAAAGGCCTTCCTTCCATGTCGTATTCTGAAACCACAGAATCCTCATAAATTAGCCCACCTAATTCCAGGCCAGTTGCTTCGGCTTTTTCACGAAGATTCTTTTCATCTTCGATTTTAACCCGGTTTAGTATGAGGAAAAGCTTTTTGAAATTTATTTCCAGCTCTTTGGCCAGTTCTCCAATTCTCTGAGCGGTTAATATACCACGGTAAGAAGGATCAGTTACCACCAACATCACATCCACATTTTGGGTTGTTCTACGGCTTAAATGTTCTAATCCAGCTTCAGTATCTATGACAATGAAGTCATAGTTGGAAGAAATAGTTTCAATGATTTTTCGGAGCATATTATTAACTGCACAGTAACACCCACTTCCCTCAGGCCTCCCCATAACCAGCAAATCAAATTCGGGGGTTTCGACCACAGATTCCATTATTTTATAGTCTAGAATATCCCACTTGTTGGCACTAGAAGGTATGTTACCTGAAGCAGTGTCCTTTTTTAATTCTTCTCTAACATCACCGACAGTTTTAAGAACATCAATTCCTAAAGCTTCTGGTAGATTGGAATCAGGATCTGCATCAATGGCCAAGATATCCTTGCCTGTTTTGGATAATAGATTTACCAGAGCCGACGAAACCATTGTTTTTCCAGTTCCGCCTTTTCCACTTACTGCAATTATCAATGCATCACACCATTTATCGATTTTAGTTTATCATATAAAACATATGATTGATTACAAATAGAGTTCAAATGTATTAGTTGCAATATAAAATAAAAATAAGGTGAAAACCTCATTTTTTCTTGATAATAACCTTTTCAGCATATATTTTAGCATTCTTAAAGATTATTTTAACTCCACCAGATGCTGGAATAGCAAATTCTGGGGCCATCATTACCGGAGCCATTCCAGGTTCTCCAAATTCACTTTCATCTACTTCAATCTCTTCGATTTCCTCAGATTCTTCAGCAGCTTCTAATTTGGCCTGTTTGATTCGGTCCATTACCGGGTGCTCCGCTTCACGTATGAATTTCCGGATTTCTTTAATGCTATTGGCATCTTCTTCAGTAGGTATTTTATCCCGAAGTTCTTCAGGTATGAATTCCATTACAGATTCTTTAATCTCCTTAGGCATCCATATAACTCTACCATAACCACCATCCGCTTTTAAAAATTTAGGAGATCTCATATATTCCAGGCTTAATCCAGTAAACCCCTCTACCTGTTTTCCACCAGAGCACTGACCTGCCATAGCAGAGAACGGAATTCCTAGAGGGGTTTCTCCTTTAAAGTCACGGTTTACTAGGCCTATACCATCTAATTCAGGAATGTAAAAAGCAACCGCTTCGAAACAACCACAGGATGTATGAGGATAACCAAATACACTGTGTATGTAAACTCTATCTGTCATCCCCTGAGATTTTTCTGCAATGGCCGCATTAACATTTACATACTCACCTTTCTCAGCATCCAGAACTTCACCTTTTTCTATTTCAAATATTGGTCCTTCTGGATCAATTTTTGCTGCGGCACGACAATCAAACCAGTTTATAGCGCCGCAAAGTGCGGTCCGGTCAGGGGTGACTACACACATATGTGATGGAGCAAATGATTGGCACATTAAGCATCCATAGAAAACATCTACATCTTCATCAGAAAGTTCTCTGGCCCTTTCATCCCGTATAGTGTATTGTTCTTTGGCCATTTCCAGAAACTCTGAGACTTCAGCTTCTTGAGTAAGAACGGTAATGGCAATAGATTCAATAATTGGGAATTCTTCTTTAAATAGAACTGAAAGTGCTTTAGCAAGATGTTCAAATTTAAATCCAGCTTCCAGTGCATCTGTACTGATCCGACACCAGATTTGATCCCTCTGGTTCAAGTGCATGAAACCCTTGACATAGTTACAGAGTTCATGCACTCTTCTTTCAATTACACTTTCCAGTTCTTTTTCTAGCTTTTCGCCCTGAATGTCGATCTTTAAACCAAAAGGATATATTTCACCCTGGGTCATTTCACTTATTTCAGGACCAATAACTGAAACTTTTCCGTCTTCAACACTTTCTTGAACTTGAACCAGTTCTGCACCGATAGATTTAGGACCTGCAAGTTCTACGAACATATTTGCAGCCCTTATCCTTTCACCTTCGTACATAGGACTTACGTCAACAGGTATATCTTCAAACATTGAATTCCTCCATGAATAATACGCCTAAATTTATAATAAGTCTAATTCACCAATTATTCATTTTAATTAATTATAAAATATATTATAGAATATAAGTTTAATTGGATTTAATTAGATTTTAAACATTCATTATTGAAATAATATTATTATATTAATCAGATTTCATTTTCTCCAGATATTTCAACCATTCATCATCATTCATATTCGGAAAAGACGCATCTGCATTAGAATGGAAAAACTTGCAAATGGTAAGAGTTTTAAGATGAGGAGCAAAATGTTTCAAGGTAGATAATCCCTGAGAAGCAATATAATATATACATCCGATAAACATTACCAGATCATGCTGGCCTTCTCCTTTTATACCCTTCCAGTCAGGATCTTTAAGCAAGTTAACAATTTCCACTATACCATAATGAGTTGAATCTACACCTAAATCTTTAAAAGTTTTATAAGCATCCCCTGTAGTTACTATTGGCAGTTCCCAATGTTCTGCAATATCTTTAGTTAACGAAAGGATTGGATCTTCTTTTAATAAAGGGCCAACAACAAAAAGGGGCCTTTTAGCTTTTTTAAGCATCATTTTGGCTGTTTCTGGAGTGACCAACAAAGCTTGTTTGGGGCCAGCAATCACTGTTGGTTGCCATGGAATTACTCTTTCATTCATTTAATCACCATAACTAATCCAAATTATTTATCTTTAGATTCTGCTTTTTTTTCATTTCTAAACTCCAATAAAGAGGGTTCTTGTACAATTTTTTTAGGTTCCCATCCTTTTTCATGAAGAATTGCTTGAACATCCTTTTTATAAGTTATAGGAATATCCTTATCATTTCTTATGAATTTATCAATATCATCCGGGATAGTCCCAAAGTATTTTTTATGGAGATCTAAATAATGATTTAACTTTATCTGGCGACCTTTTGGAGTGTCATTAGGTCTTAAACATAGTTTGGCAACCATAACCGTTGCTTCTTCCCTATTTTCTGCCGCGTAAAGTAAATGTTCTGGAGCTGGCTCACCATCAACGACCTCATTAGTTCGTAAATCATTAAGTTTCCATTTATCTTTTTTATCAGCCCTACCTAAAAACAATCGCCGATATTTAGACCCATGTGGCCCAATTACTACCGGTATTCCCCATCGATTAACTCCAGTTGCAATAGCTGCAGCTTTTTGAGAATAGGCGCCCCATGCAATACCACATGCGCCCACACGGTTTAATATGTAATCCGCTATTTCCTCATAATTGCCTTCTAATGGTTTTTTTGCAAAAATATTGGCAATTTTTATAGTGGCTCCCGAAATATGGGCATTTGATACACATGAACCCATATTTATCAGTCCTTTGGAATCAAATTCTCCACCATACTTTTCATAGAGAGTTTTTCCTTCTTCGTCCTTATATTCACCAATGGACATGGCTCCGCAGCCAGTGGCTAATACAATATAATTTCTCTCTAGGAACTCTTGTGCCATCAAAGCTACTTCTTTACCCCCTTGAGGATAATTTGAACATCCTACGATGGCAATTACTCCAGGTATGTCACCTAAAACAATAGGTGCTCCCACTCTTCTTATTTCCACATCTTGCACAGGGCCTCTTCCAGAACGAATGTTGTATTTTTCATTTTTTACCAACCTTTCTCCGGCTTTAGTAACCATAGAAACTAGTGGTAAGTCCCGTTCACATTCTTGTTCGCAGCGACCACATGTGTAACATAATTCATCAATACACAATGTTTCTAACATTGAAAGATCGCCTTTACTGGCAGCCACTACAGCATCCATCATCGGCACACTATTGGGACAAACTCTTTGACACCAGCCACATTCAGTACATTCCTTAGCCATTTCTATAATTTCATCTCGATCAGGCAACTTTTTCTGAGTACTCCTCTCAGGTGCAAGTTTCATAGCAGCTTTAACCGATACTTCCCCCACTTTTTCAGGATCTAAAATTAATGCACCTTTGACATTCCTATTAAGTAGATCAGAAACTATTTTATCAGAATCTTCATCAGTCATGTCTGGCAAGCCTAAACACATTTTATCAGTAGTGGCAATAACTACCGAATTATTTTTTAGAGCTTCTTCCAAAACATCAGTACGAACACACTGTTCATCAACAACAACAACATCAGCCACACCACTTCGTATGAATCTAAGTTGTTTTGATAGAGGGCCCACAACTTTTGCATTTGTATTATATCGAGTAATATCAATAGCTGCACAACAGATACCACATACTTCTAAATGTTCTTCCAGACCACTATCTTCCAAGTAGTCCATTATTCCTGCTCCCGGAGCAACGTTATGCCCAATGCATAAAATAACTGGCTTTTGAGAATCAATGGTTCCAAAACCCATTTCAACAAGAGGAGCATCTCCGTCACCTTTAGGCATATTTAAAGCAACAATCTGTGCTAAGTCCCCAACTTCTCTGGTTAAGTCGTCCATTAATCCCGCGTGTAGAGATTTAGATTCAAAGTCCAGATTATTTCCCTCTTGTCCTGTGTGACATGCAGAGAGTAAATGAGACATCTGCTCTTCAGCATAATTCAAAACTTCTTTAAGGTCATTTAGTGTTTTGGGCCTCATTCCAACTACTGTACGTATAATAGGAGCTTCAATATCAATATTCATTCCTAAATCTATAGGATAATCTGCCCCAAATTTTTCTATGAGATAATCTACCAAATGCCTAGCATGACCTGCATGGGCCGCAGTACCAATTAAACAAGCCAATAAAACCATTCTTGCTTGCTGAGCTTCGGCATCGATTCCACATGCTCCTTTTTTACCTAAAAGATCACATTTACCATAGGTACAAAGGCAACACATATCACAGAATGGAGCGTAAAATGGTTCATATCTCTCCATTAACTTCATGTCCCATTCCCGAAGGTCAGTTACATGAGGTTTAGGAGTTGGACCCATTTCTACAGGCTCACCAGATTCTCCGCTTACTTCATCTTGAACAATATCTCCAATGGAGATTTTAATATCTTTAGATTTCCAAAAATCTTCTTTAAAGTCTTTAGGTTTGGTTGATTTAGGTGCCACAATTATCACCAGTTTAATCCCAATTAGTTTAATATTCACTAATATGTTCGAATTCAATTAATTATTAATGATTTATAATGATATTTTTGAATTTATTATCAAGGCATATAAAGTTTTTGTATTAAAAATTTGATAAAAAAGCTAAAATGAGTAATAAATTTTCACGAGGTTATTTTACAAAAAAATTATGATTAAACGAATTACAGCCTATAAAATATATTATACCTACTTAATTATTAATTAAACTTAATCATATAAACTAACAAAATTTATTATTTTTCTCTTGAAATCCATTTTGAATTTCAACACTATGCTGTTTTTATTAATATTACCCCTAAAAAATAAGCTTTAGTAATAAAAATGTAATAAATTCTAACATTAAAATAAAGAATTAGTAATACTAACTATAACATTTATAAGATATAAATTCCGAAATTGAATTGTGTTAAGGGGCCAGATAGGAGTTTTATTTGAGTATTGATTCTTTTATAAGTAAAATATAAAATAAGATATTACTCTTTTAAACTACATATAAACATTAAATGGCTCTTTTATTGATAATAGGAGGCGAAAATTTGCATATACCTGATGGTTTCTTGCCTTTAGGGCAAGCAGCTATATATTATATTATTACAATAATTGCATTGTACTTTGCTCTCAACTGGGCAAAAGAAAATCTTGATGAAAAACGTGTTCCATTAATGGCAGTTTTAGCTGCATTTATATTTGCTATACAAGCAATGAATATCCCTATCCCTTGGGGGACCAGTGGACATATGTTAGGTGCAGCATTAGTTGCAATCATATTTGGTAGTCCCTGGGCCGCAGTTCTTGTTCTGGCAGTAGTACTAACTGTACAAACATTTTTCTTTGCAGACGGAGGAATTACTGCTTGGGGTGCCAATATACTTGATATGGGAGTTATTGCAGGATTCACCGGGTTTGGAGTATTCCAAGCATTGAAAAAATTAAATTTATGGGTGGCTATATTCTTAGCAGGATGGGCTTCCATATTTGTAGCATCATTGGCAGTAGTTTTGGAGCTAGTGTGGGCCGGAACATTCCCATTAGACTTAGGATTATTCTTCATGGGCCTCTATCACGCCGTGATAGGTATTGCAGAAGGAGCAATAACTGTAGTAGCAATTTTAGCAATTCAAAGAGTTAGGCCAGATTTACTCCCTTGGAATAAAC
The DNA here is from genome assembly GCA_002509745.1 of Methanobacteriaceae archaeon UBA349. Classification (GTDB taxonomy): domain Archaea; phylum Methanobacteriota; class Methanobacteria; order Methanobacteriales; family Methanobacteriaceae; genus UBA349. The sequence continues at coordinate 16,185 of DAWK01000182.1, forward strand.
CAAAACCCGACACAGAGGTGGAAAAATGAATGCTAAAGACAAAAAATTCATTATTGGTGGGTTAGTTGTAGCCATCATAATAGCAATTTTAGCAC
>DAWK01000011.1 GCA_002509745.1 Methanobacteriaceae archaeon UBA349
TATGTGTTTTCGTTTTTGCAATTTAGGATCCTTCTGTGGGTCTGTGTTTAGTGTCTTATGGTAGAGGTGTTTATAATGGTTTTTGGTTTTATGATAATTTAATTACAGTCAAGAACCAAAATTATAGTATACGTTCGTTATGCTAAGTCTACCATCACTTCCATAATGAACAACACGAAAATATTTGTGATTTAGGGACTGTTTAAAGGGGATGAAAAAATGATTAAAGACGAGGTTATAGAAAAAATAGAAGAATGTGGATGTTTTGAGGAAATTGAATACCCGGAAGAAAATATGGTCGGAAAAACATTTAATGTCAAGACCGAACCTGTAACCCTGATAATTAATAAACTTACTATTGGCCCTGTTGTTTCCGTGGATACCATTGGTGTGGCCCTGCACATCTGGATAAACCCTTATTTTTTAGGATTTGATTTGAATGAACCTATTCTGGCCGTAGTGGTGAGTTATGAGGAAATGGATGGATTTGAGGTAGTTGTTTGATTAAAAACTGATTTCCAATAGCGATATTTCAAAAAATCAAAAATGAATGCTTATTTAAGAAATATGAATAATAAAGCAGATATTTCCTTATTCTAAGCATTATTAATTAGATAATTTAAAAATTAATTTTCTAAAAAACTAAATTATTTTTGTTGTTTTATATAATTTTTCTTGACTATTAAAATTTTAATTATAACAAAATCTTTATAAGTTATGATGNNATGACCACAGTTTATGTAACTGACCTATGAGTCATAGATAAGATTATTGAGTCATGTGATCTTAAGTCATAAGCATTATAGGTGAAATCGTGTCACTTGCAAAATGGAAAGAAAGAGAAAGAGAACAGCGTCAAAATGATATTATCAACGCTGCTAGGAAATTAATTACGAATAGGGACTTTGATGAAATTTCAATGAATGAAATAGCAGGAGAGGTTGGCCTTGGTAAAAGTACACTTTATCTTTATTTTAAAAATAAGGAATCATTGTACTTTGCTATAGTCTTACGTGGTATTCGTATTTGGGCCAAAATGATTAAAAAAGAGGTTAAAAAAGGAAATAGTGGTTTTGAAAAGTTTGTGTTATATGGAAAAGCAAATAGGGAGTTTTCTAATCAATATCCTGATTATTTCCGGCTCCTGTATTCTCCCACCTCCATTAAAAAACAATTTGATATGGATAAAATGAACAGTAGTGAAGAGTTCCAGGAAGTACAGGAATTATTCAAAGAAATAATGTTCATAGGAATAGATTCCATACAAAAAGGCATAAATGAGGGTGAAATAAGACCAGATGTAGATCCTACCGAAGCTATGATTCTCCTATCCATAATCTTCAATGGTATGGTGAATATGGGTGACTGGAGTAAAGATATCCTGGAAAGCAAGGGAATTGGTGGAGAGAAATTTAACAACGATGTAGAGGATTTATTCCTCCACATGTTAAGGAAATAGAGAATCATTGAAATATCTTAATTATAAATCCCGAAATTAGAGATTAAGTAAATTAAATTTGTTTATTGCAGTAAAAAAGGTGTTAAGATGGATTACAATGAATTAGGTGAGAATTTAAGTGGGCTTTTAAAATTAGAGAATGAAGCAGTAGCCATAGGATGGTCTGTGAAAGAGCCCAAAAGCGTGGAAAAGGAAGAAGGCAAATCCCGATTCTGCGCAAAACTTAAAAAAGCCTTACAAGGCGAAATATTCTATTCCACAGTGGAAGAGGAAGAATGTATGGGTGGTGCTCGATATTCTGGACTTAAAGACATGGCCGAATACCCGGCCAATGTACAGAGTGGTGCTTTTATGGTTCCCCGTGGATTATATAAAAATATTTCTGCTGTGCAGCGCTCCAGACAAAATGAAACTTATATAGAGCCCGGGATTTTTAGTGCCGTGGTTTTTGCTCCTTTAAAAAGGGCAGAATTTGAAGTAGATGTGATATTTATACTCTGCAATGCCAAACAAGGCATGGAAATACTTCATGCCAATGCCTATGATTCTGGAGAACACGGAATGGGTGCAGATGCAGCCCCTATATGCAGTTCCATGGCTGCCACCCCGTATATGGCTGGAAAAGTCACTTATGGATTTGGAGATGTGGCCGCAAGGCAGAGTATGGGCATCTCTCCAGAAGAAATCATGGTTGGTATTCCTGCAAGCGATTTATCCCGTATAGTCTCTAATTTAGAAGAAATGAGAACTAAAATCTTATTTAAGGAAGAATGATCTCTCAGCGAATAAAATTAATTTTTATCTTTTTTTGAGTCTGTGATTAAAAAGAATTAAGCCCCATAGATAATCGCTAAAAACATTAAGAATGAAATCTGTAAAAATAGGCCAACCGTGATTACTATGACTTATGAAACCCCCTATAATCTTGCTAAAGATAAAATAATTATGATAATGGCCGGATTAATGGTTGGTCTCCTGTTAGCTGCCTTTGATTACTCCATCATGGCCACTGCTATGCCCAGAGTCATTAACAGTCTGCAGGGCATGGAATACTATGTATGGCCATTTAGTACTTACATGCTGACCTCCACCCTTGCTATAATTATTTTTGGTAAATTATCAGATATTTACGGTAGAAAACATATTTTAATTGCAGGGATCGTCACCTTTGTTATAAGTTCCATCCTGTGTGGTTTTTCCACCAATATCTTTCAATTGATATTATTTAGAGGAATTCAAGGAATTGGGGGAGGAATTTTAATATCCCTCCCCTTTATCATAGTGGGAGAAATTTTCGAAGCCCGAGAAAGGGCCAAATACCTGGGGATAATGGCCACCGTATTTGCCCTGGCCGATGTTTTAGGGCCAGTTCTGGGCGGCGTAATAACCGATAATTTTGGTTGGAGAGGAGTATTTTTTGTAAATGTTCCCATTGGAATCATTGCCGTGGCCCTGATTCTCTATTCCATTCCCAATTTCAAATTACCAGATATTAAAAAAGTCATTGATTATACTGGAATCATTACCTTTACTTTAGCTCTAAGTTCCATGTTTCTGGCCTTAACCTTTGTTGGCGATCTAAATGCCTATCATTTAGGAGAGATAGGTTGGCTCCTTTTGTTTTCAGTGGCCATGTTTATATTGTTTATATGGGCTGAGAAAAAAGCGGTGGAACCAATTTTACCACTGCGATTATTTAAAAATTCTATATTCAGTGTTTCATCAATAGAAAGTTTATTATCCGCCGCATTGATGTTCAGTGGAGTAATTTACGTTCCCTTATTTGCCCAGGGCGTTTTAGGTATGAGTGCTACCGATTCCGGACTTTTAATGATTCCTATGCTTTTTAGTCTAACCCTGGCCTCTATAATCACCGGGCAAATCATATCCTGGAGAGGGAAATATAAAAACCTGGTTATTGCGGAATTCATTATAATCGGAATAGGGGTGGTGCTTCTCTCTACCATGGATGCCCATACGCCGTATTATCTACTGGTAGCATATTCCACTGTTCTGGGTGTTGGTTCCGGAATGGCCTATCCCTTATTCAATATTACCGTGCAGAATGCATTTACCCTGCGAGATATCGGTATTGTGACTGCTTCCATGCGGTTTTTCAGAAATATTGGTACTATTATGTTTGTTCCGGTATTTGGATACATAATGAATCTCACCCTGATGAGTTCTGTCGCTACAGGTAAAACTCAAGCTCTGGTGCTTTCTATACAGAATATTTTCCTGTTTGCCATAATACTGGCCTTGGCAGGGTTAATTGTAGCCTTATTCCTTAAAGAGATACCATTAGGTGAAGATTCACCTGTATCTCGAGAGGAAGTTTGTGATGGGTGGGTAGAGAAAGTAGAATAATTGTTTTTAATTTTTAATTAGTATAAAAACTGGGCATGGCCCTAAATTAAATGGAGATATAACCCGATGATTAAAATAGCAGTAACCGGTGCTAATGGAAGAATGGGCACTAAAATAATTAAAAACATTCTAAAACAGGACGATATGGAACTGGTGGCGGCCCTGGGATCACCAGATACTCCACTGGAAGGAAAAGATGTGGGAGAAGTAATGGGGGTAGGAAATATAAGTGTTCCTATAAATGGTGCCCAAAAACTGGCCGAGGTTTTAAAAGAAAAAGGGCCTGATGTCCTGGTTGATTTCACCAGGGCCCATATCGCCACTCACAACATTAAAATTTCAGCAGAATGCGGAGTCAATGCAGTGGTAGGCACCACTGGATTATCCGATGAACAATTAGCTGAAATAAAGGAAGCTGTAGAAAAAAATAGGATAAAAGCAGTTATTTCACCCAACATGGCCGTGGGGGCGAATGTATTCTTTAAAGTCATTGGAGGTGTAGCCAAAATTCTAAATGATTACGACATGGAAATAATAGAAGCCCACCACAAGCATAAAGCAGATTCACCTTCGGGAACTGCCCTTAAAACTTATGAAATCATGGCCGAAGCATTGGGAAGAGACAAAGATGATGCCTGTGTCCATGGCCGGCAGGGAATGGTAGGGGAGCGAAATCCAGGAGAAATAGGAATACATGCCGTCCGCGGTGGAGACATCATAGGCGATCACACCGTACTCTTTGCCGGAGAAGGGGAACAAATTGAAATAATTCACAGGAATCACAGTCGGCAGTCATTTGTGACTGGGGCCATGAAAGCCGTGAGATATGTGGTTCAGGCCCCTGCAGGGAAGGTTGGTGATATGATGGATGTTTTGGGTATTTAATAGAATT
>DAWK01000015.1 GCA_002509745.1 Methanobacteriaceae archaeon UBA349
AAGTCTTTAATACAAAATGAAATTAAATATCTAAATACACTTAAAATATATCTTAATATAAAAATAAATTCTTTAACCGGATGATAAATCATGTTGATTGAGATTGTAGGAATAATAGTTATTATAATGGCTATAAGAGTTTTACTAGCTCAAGATAGGTCAGAAAGACTTCTTTACCTTAATGTTATAGGATTTGGAATGTCTGCATTAATTGCTTTGTATATCCAGACTCCTTTTGGAGCCATAATTGCTATTACATTCTTTGTAACTTCTACTTTAAGTTCCAATGCCATTGCTTATTCATTGGGAAGAGTTAAAGAAGAAATAATATATGATGAATAAACCTTGATTATTACTAAGAGAGTATTTGAAATCTCTAATGAAAGGTTTCAATAAACTCAATATTAACTTATAAAAAACATAAATTACTCATTTAATGGAATACTCATGCCCTGGTGAAACTCATGAATCCCCTGGATTTCATAAATCTAACTACAATATCGGCGGTGCTAATGCTTATTGGAGCTATTGGTGTAATAATTCTGCCAAAACCTATGGATAAGGTTATAATGTTTGCTTTACTTCAAGCAGGTTTTATTGGTACTGTAGTGGCTGCAAAATATCTGGATGTGGCCATGGCAGCAGCAATATTTGATCCTATTGCCACCGTCATTTTTTTAATGGCAATTATAAAGTTGAATGAAATAAGAGTAAAAAAAAGAGACCTGGAGGGAGAACAACTTGATTGAAACGCAAATATGGTTTTATACAGGAATCGTTCTTCTGGTTGGAGGTAGTATTGCCACGGCTATTGGCCCTGGTGTAAAAGATCCAATTATAAGGACTTTGAATACTGAAATCCCAGCAATTGGTCTTTCTTTGATATTTTTAACTTATAATCATACTATAGCGCTTTTAACTTACATTGCAGCTTCTGTTATTATTACTATGATTCTTTTAAGAGTCGTTGTCAGAATGGAAGAAATGGGGGTTGAGCTATGAAGGATATTGGTCAATTATGGAATGATCTGGCCAACCCTAAGAGGATCCCTAGACTATTTTCCGTAGTTCTGGGATTAATTTTAATTGTGGGATTTTTTGTCCCCATGGCTCTTAATGACCATCAAATTTATCCACGTCCTTTACCTCAGGAACAGGTAAATCAACAAAACCCTCTGGCTCCTTATGATAGGGGCGGAGTTCCTTTAGTAGAACCTGGAATTGTTAAAGCACAATATCCTCAAAATTCTGCTAAATTAGGTATGATAACTGGTTATTTATCACCTATTGCCATTGGTGTGAAAAATACCACCCGTTATTATGGTACTTCTATCTATTCATCTCCTGGTGGTTTAATTGACGAGATATTATACTACACGCGTGGTTTTGACACTATATTAGAATCTACCATACTCATGATGGCCTTTGTGATTGCTTCCTGGGTTGCTTTGAACTTCACTATGAGAAGGAGGAAAGATTGATGTTAGTTCCTGAACTTGTACCAGCATACACGGTTTCTTTGTTCCTTCCAGCACTTTATGCCGGTTTAATCACGGGGTTTATTGGCCTTCTGGCTATATCTTTCCAGAAAAATGACCTTAGTGCATTAATACTTACCGATATTGTGGGACTTTCCATGCTGGTTATAGTGGCTTCAGTAGGTACTGATCTAGCAGAAGCATTAATTTTACCCGGTTTAGTAGTAGAACTGGCAGAAATCATGGCTATCTCTGAGATATTAATGAGTAGAGAAATGCGCAAAACTGGTAAAACAGCTCCTTTACTTCCATTCCCGTTCACTGCGGATATGGAAATAATGACCACTGCTGCAAATTTCATTGCAGTCATATTGGTGGTGTATGGGGTATTCTTAAGTGGATTTACTGGTGGGGCCATTGCCGGTGGAGGAATATTATTCTATGCTATCTCTAGAAAATCCCGTGGACTTCCTATAAAAATCTGGGAAGGTATTGCTGGTATCTCAGGTATTGCCTGGACTATATGGTTGGCCGGATTTTTAATATTCTTTGTAGCTCCAGATTACTGGCTTTTAGGTCTATTCATGTCTGCATTTGGTATTTTAATCAAAGTAGCATCTAAAATGGGCCTGATTGGTGTGATGGCTAGAGAGGAATTCAAAAGAGAGTAAAAATCATAACCTAATTTAATCATTTGATAAAATGCAAGATATCAGATGTAGGACCTGGTCCAATAATTAAATTTATTAAATTTCAAGTTAAAAATAAAAAGAGGAGTAGCAGATGGATATAGCAACATTAGGCGGGCAAATACTGGGTCAAATACCTCTGGGTGATATTGTACTTTACCTTACTCCTTTCAACCTGTTCATGTTTGCCGGTGCCCTTATATTTACTACTTTAATTGCCATAAGTCGAACTGAAACTCAAATAGAAGCAGAGTTTGGTTCACTTAAAGATAAGAAAGTACAAGTAGATCTTGAAGAATTCAAAATTAGAAGATTTTTGGCTATTGTTTGTGGTCTGGCCACAGCAGGTGCCATGATTACGGGAGACCTGTTTAACTTTACTTTATTCGTAGCCCTTATTGGTATAGTTAACATTGGTATTGTATCTGCTGTAAAGCAGGTTGATGTGCTTAATGCAGCTTATCAATATGGTCTGGTGGCCATGATTGCATCAATGCCATTGTTTGCAGGTGCGGCTTTGATATTAGGTGCTACCGGGACTTTAAGTCTCTTCCAGCTCTCTCAGACTGTTACTACTCCTATGATGTATTTCGCATCTTTATTATTACTAATGGGAATTGTTGGCGAAACTGGGGTGGCTCCTTTTTATGCTACCAAAGCAGAAATGTTTAGAACACCAGGATCTCCATTTATCCTTATAATTCACTTAAGTTCTTTATTAATAATTATAAGAGCAATTGAAATATTATTAATCATAAATAAACCATTTTAAGCTTTAATATGAGTTAAACATTAAAATAATTGATTTAATAATTAAAATCATTAAAATTGTCTATTACTAAAAATAATCATTAAATATCCGGTTTGGGGTGAAGGTGATAAAATGAATCAATTAAAAATAGCAAGCTATTTGATGTTTGCAATTTCAGTTATAGGTATAGTTTATGCCCTGATCTTTAATCCAGCTAGCTGGATTGTTTATGGAATAGCTATTGTATTAATACCCGTATTTTTACTATCTCTAGGCCTTCTTACCATGGCTAAGAGTACAAAAGAGGAGGAAGATGAGAGAACTAATGAACCATTCATTGGATATTAAATTGATGAAAACATATTATTCAAAATATTAATATTCTGATATTTAATGGATTATTTTAATTTCAATTTATTAATTCCATTTAATCTTTATATTAACTAAATTGAAATGCTAATCAAAGTAATGGTTAAATCTCTCGACTCAACGGTGATGAAATGAATCTAATGGCAAACATCCTTCTAAATGTTCTCATTGCTTTCTTGATGGGAAGTATCCTGTTTGGATTGCAAAGGAAGATCATGGCCCGTATACAGATGAGACCTGGGCCTCCCATCATACAACATCTTCTACACACATTAAAATTTTATATTAAAGAATCATCTTTCCCTAAAACAGCAGCAATGCCATTTTATGTGGCAATTTCCAGTACCCTTTGTGCTATATGGATCACCGCAGTAATTGTAGGTCCCGTAATTGGAGGATCACTTTTAATAATATTTGCGGTTTACACTATGCACAAAATCGTGGAACACAATGCTGGTTCATCCTCTGGTTCTCCCTATGGAAAACTTAGCTGTGTCAGAGCTGTATTTTCTGCAGCCGCGGAGGTTCCCCTTTTTGCAGTTTTAATAATCATTTACCTTCAGACCGGTACCATGATGATTGGTAATATTGTGAATTATCAGGCCATTCACGGCCCATTATTATTTACCATACCTCTGGCTGCAGTGATGTTCTTAGTTCTTATCCTTTCCAAGGCACCATACTCTCCCTTTGCAATTACTAAAGGAAAAGATATAATTTCTGGTTATGAAACAGAGCACTTTGGTGTTTTACGTGGATACTTAATGATTTCAGAATCAATTGCTTGGTATATGCTCCTATGGGTATTTTTAACAGTTTTCATAGGGCCTTTAAGTTTAATAGGATATGTTATTGGAATGGTAATTATCACTGCGATTGTGGCCTTTATTAATGCAGTTACTCCTATATTAAACCCAAATCACTCGGTTATGATGCAGGTGACATTTGCATTCATTGGAATATTCGGTTCCATTTTACTAATGATAGTGTTTTAACTATTAATTTAGTGATTTAAACTATTATTATATATTCAAAGAAAAAAACAGTTAATTTAGTGATTTAAACTATCAAAAAAAAACTTCAACAAAAAAAGTTAATTAATAAACATTTATTAATATTATAAAATCTTCATCTGGAAGGAGAATTAGAAATGGCAGAAGAAAAAGATTTACTATTCCTGGTAGCTTTAGTAGCTTTTGGAGTAATATTGGCTAGTGGATTGGCGGCCTTTTTGCAATGGATGGTGGTAATTCCAATCACTTTAGTAGCAATTCTATTTACGGGACTTCTACTAAAACAGCATAATGACAAAGTAGTACATTTTTCCGAAAACTTAGAAAAATGGGCTTTTATCGCCGCTTTATTATTCTTTATAGTGGCATTCATAGTTCTCTACAAACCAGCTTAATGGTGTGATAAAGTGACCGAAACTTTCTATCTCATATATTTAATATCATTTGTAATAGGGTCCATAGTAGGACTCCTATTGAGTTATAAAAAATACTCAGCCCCTTTTGTAACAGAAAAAATAGATATTATTGCACTTATAGTATCTGTTATTGGATGGGTAATCCTTTTAAATAATCAGCTTATAGTTCTAATTCAACCATTTATTTCCATCACAGTCGGTCTTTTCATGGTGGCCATGGTTTTAGGTATGAGGCCGGGATACGGCCGTTATGAAACAGTGATTGGGGTAGTTATATCTGGTGCGCTCTGGTTACTCACAAACGCAATTTCATAAGATTATTATCATTAATATAATTCGAAATAGGGGATATTAATCAAATATCCATCTGAATATATCTTAATAATTAAAATAAATTCACATATAATAACGCAATAACTTTAAAAATTTAAACCGGTGTTATAATGGATGATGAACAATCACGTCTGGAATTAATGAAAACCAGGATAATTAGAAGTTACAGGTGGAGGGAAGACATTGTCAAACCTTTAGCTGAGGAACTGGAAATTGATCTGGACCTTTTTGAACAAATTCTAATTAATAAACTTGACATGTCTAGTTTAGAAGCACTTCACCCCCGCTTTGAATCAGCACGCCAAAGATGTATAAAAGAAAGAGTACACGCAGACTTACAGTTGTGCTGGCTAGAAGATGTAATGGAAATTGTATCCCCTCAACAGTCTGAATATATTAAAAAGAAAATATCTCAAGAAGTAATTGATGGCATACCATATACTGATGCCCTGGAAGACGGTAAGAAAGAACTTCTAAAAATTTTATCTGAATAGTGTTTTGAAGTAATTGTTCAATAACATATAATTAATGCTTACATGATAGTAAATCATAATTCATCTATTAAAAAATTTAATAAATTAACATTAACGAGGGAAATTAGAGGTAAAGAAATGTTAGATGCTCTTAAAGATATTGTAAGAAAGAGTTCAATTCACGTTTGTTTGGTGAATTCTGGAGGATGTAATGGCTGTGATATTGAAGTTGTTGCCTTACTATCTCCCAGATACGATCTAGAACAGTATGGTATATATGTTCACAATAATCCACGGGAGGCGGATGTTATTTTAGTTACTGGTGCAGTCACTGAACAGTGGAAAGAAAATCTAAGGCGGATTTATACCAAAGCACCTGAACCTAAAATAGTAGTGGCTCTTGGAAACTGCCCTATATCGGGGGATGTCTTTAATCAAGAAGGTGGATGTGTCAATGCACCTGTTTCTGATTTCATTCCAGTAGATGCTGAAGTATCTGGATGCCCACCTCGACCTTCAGAAATATTAGAAGCTATCTTAGCTGTGGCCCCTGGTGCCATAGCTGCTAAAGGGAGGCAAAAATAATGATTCTACCTATAGGTCCAATTCACCCTGCATTAAAGGAACCTCTTCGTTTAAAACTTAAAACTCAAGGAGAAAGAGTAATAAGTGCAGAAATAGATTATGGTTATGTTCACCGAGGAATTGAACGTATCATGGTTGGTAAAACCTGGCAAAAGTCCATTTATCTTGCTGAGCGAGTTTGTGGAATTTGCTCTTATGTCCATACCCAAACCTTTGCTGAAACATTTGAAAAGATATCTGGTGAAAGAGCGCCTCTCAGAGCCCAGTATTTGCGAGTACTTACCAATGAACTGGACAGAATTCAAAGCCACTTACTGGCCAATTCCACATTTTTCAAGGCCGTGGAACATGAAACCCTATTCATGTACATGTTACATTTAAGAGAACCCATCATGGATGCCATTGAATTTTTAACAGGTAATAGAGTTAATATGGGATGGAATGTGGTTGGTGGAGTCAGGATGGATGTTAAAGATATTCATCTCCAGCAGATCATGACCATAATGAATAAATTTGAATCTGAATATGAAAAGTACGTGGAAATGTACGAACAAGGCCCTTTAGTGGGATTAAGGTCTAAAAAGGTTGGCCGAATGACCAAAGAAGATGCCATAAAATCCCGAGCTGTAGGGCCAATTGGTCGTGCTTCTGGTTTAAAACACGATGTTCGGGAGGACCATCATACCTACCAGGATAATTTTGACTTCAAAGTTATTTGGAGAAAAGAAGGTGACGTCTTTGCACGTAATATGAATCGATTTGATGAGATTCCACAATCTATTAGTCTTATAAAACAAGTTATTGAGAATTTACCTGAAGGAGATATCCGTAAAAAAATAGATATTGGTGCAGGATTCGGAGAATGGAGAAATGAAGCTCCTCGGGGCGAAGTTACCTATATGATTGAAACTAATGGTAATTTAATTAATAATGCCTCCATTAGAACTCCCAGTATCATGAATATTGATGCCTGTGCTAAGTATATGCTAAAAGACGTGGCTACTGTATCAGATGCCATTGCGGCCTATGCCAGTGTTGATCCATGTATTGCCTGTGCAGAACGGGTGGTAATTGTGGATGAAAAAGGTGGAGAAAAACAATTCCAAGGTATTTTCGATATTAAATAGAATATATTGAATTTAAATCAATAATTAAAATTTAATTATTTGAAATATCTAAAATGGCAAATATTTAAATTAAATCTAAAATCAGTAATTAATGGTTAAATAATTAACTAATTAAATATTTACAATGTGATGGTGTCCTATGTCTTCTGTAATATGGTACATGTATGAATTCGCTCGAAAATCATGGGCAGAGAAATTTGCTGGAGCAAAATCTGAACACGATATAGTAGAAAAACCTGATCGGTTTAGAGACTTTCCAGAAGTTTTCAAAGAATATTGTATTGGTTGTGGAGCTTGCACAGCAGCTTGTCCCGCGCCTGGAGCGATAAAATTAGTCAGAGATGAAGATACTGCAGATACGGAAGGCCTAACCTATCCAGTAATTGTTATGGGTGCTTGTATTCGATGTGGTTTCTGTGCGGAAGTATGTCCTACTGATCCTAAAACACTTACCTGTGGTGAAAATCACTTAATCCGTGAAGAATTTACCATTCTTCCCGTGGATAAGATGTTTGTTATTGATGATTATCTCTGTATTAGATGTAAAAAATGTATGAAATCCTGTCAAGTTGACGCCATTCAAGAAGAAGATAATAAAATACTGGTTGATCAGAAAAAGTGCATTGCCTGTGGAGACTGTTTAGATGCTTGCCCGGTAAAAGGTGCACTAAAAGGTATTTACATTTCAAATATAGAAGAGCAAAAACAGATTATTAATCTTATTGTCCAAACACTGGAAAAAACCATCGAAGATCGTCAGGAAGATCTTAAAAATTTGTCATCTGATAAAATATTCAAAATGGAATATCCTCTGGTGGAATTAAAGGAAAAAGCCCTTAATATAATCCCTAAAGAAGAAATGGTCATGGATTTAATGGAAAAAATCACTGATCGTTTGAAAATGAGAATTATCACCTGGGATGAAGATAAGTGTACTAAATGTCGCTTGTGTGTAGAAGAATGTCCTTCTGGTGCTATAACTTATAATAAAGAAACTGGTGTTACCAGAAATCCTGAAAAGTGCTTAAGATGTAGTACTTGCCATCAAACATGTCCATTTGGTGTGGCTGGTTATTATCTAGCTAAATTCCTTATTGATAAAAATTCTGATGGTGAAGATGTGATTTTAATAACCCTAAAACCTTCACAATTGCCAGTTGTTGATTAATTAAACTTAGTAAATTAAAATCAAGTCTAAAATTAATTAAACTATCAATTGTCAATTAAATTATTTAAAATTTAAATTTATAAATCCTTGAATTTTATTAAAATAAAAATATATTCCGATTAAAATTATTTAATAATGGATTAAAGTCTCTTAGGAGTTGATTAGTATTCCTGTCACAACTAAAAAAGTCTTCAAGCCCCTTAGGGAAGTTGAAGTGGACTATGAAATTGACCAAAGCAAGTGTAAAGTGTGTAAAGATAGGCCTTGTTTGAAATCTTGCCCGGTGGAAGCAGTACATGAGATACCTCCAGATAAACACATTGAAATAGATGATAAATGTTTTGGATGTGTTTTATGCAGAGAAGCATGCCCTTATGATGCTATTAAGATGAAAACCATCCTCTCAGAACCAATTAGAGAAAATATTCCTAATATTAACCCTAAACTTTGTAGAAGATGTGGTGCTTGTGTCGGTACTTGTAAGACCGGAGCTATTCAATTAATTGCCTCTGGAACTGAGGAAGCTCACAGTGTTATTGATGAAGATAAATGCGTAAGATGCGGGTACTGCTCCAGAGTTTGCCCTACCGAGGCCATAAAATATGGTAAGATTTTACCTAGATCGGTCGTTGGTGGAAAAGCAATAGTAGTCAACCAAAAAGATTGTATTGGTTGTATGACTTGTACCAGAGTTTGTCCTTCCAAAGGAGCAATTAATGTAGGTAAAATAAGTAAACTACCATATATTGATCCTTCTTATTGTGCAAGATGTGAGGAATGTCTCGAAGTATGTCCTTCCACAGCTATTAAATATTCCTCCCGAAAAAGGGCCTATGAACAATTCTCTAAAATTAAAACTATGGAAATTGTATCTGAACTTCTTGAAAAAGAATCTGAAAAATTGGCCAAAGATGCAGGAAGAATTGATAATGTTTTAAACAAAATTTTAAGAGATGTTGGTTATCAAAATGAGGAAGATGAATTCTCAATTGACGTTACTTCTATTATAAAAGAAAAGATTGAAGGTTTTGTTGATTCTGGTCTTGAAATGATTGATATTAAAGAAATTATTGAATTCACTTCTCCTAAACGTCAAATAACGGTCATAGACGAGAATTGTATTGGTTGTGGTGCTTGTATGGATCAATGCCCTGTAAGGTGTATTGAACTGGAAATGCCCTCTCCAGTACATATTGGTTCAGAATGTGTTTATTGTGGTAAATGCAGTGCAATATGTCCCGTCTCAGCAGTTGAATTGAAAGAAGAGTATTTTGAAGCTGAAAATGATGAAATAATTCTTAAAAGGCGTAAGATAACTGGCCCTAGAAATGGGGAAGTTGAAGTAAATGATTCTATATGCCAAGCTTGCGGCGTTTGTGTTAATAATTGCCCCGTAGATGCTCTAACACTTGAAAATGATAAAATTAGTGTTAATCAGGAAATCTGCATTGCCTGTGGTGAATGTCAGTCATTATGTCCTGTAAATTCAATTAAAGTTAGTGTGAAAGATTAATATTATTTAATGTTAATTGATTTAAAATCTTGAATTTTAAATTAACATTTTAATTGGATTACATTTAACTTTATAAGAAATTTTATAATTTTATTTACAATATTCCCTGGGAGGAGGCACTTTGCCAAAAAAAATATTTATTACTGATTGTGAAGGACCTTTGTCTGTTAATGACAATGCATTTGAATTAGCGGGCCATTTCATCCCTGATGGAGAAAAATTCTTCTCAGAAGTCAGCCATTATGATGATGTACTGGTAGAAGAAGTAAAAAGGCCAGGTTATAATGCGGGTGACACTCTTAAATTGATTATTCCTTTTTTAAAAGCATATGGTGTGGATAACCAAAAAATCATTGATTTTTCTCGAGAAAATGTCATGATGGTTCCTGGTGCTACTGAAACCATGTCTTATGTTGAATCTACCATGCCTTCATTTATAGTAAGCACCAGTTATGGTCAGTATATTAATGCACTATGTGATTTAACTGGATTCTCCTTTAAAAATACATATTTTACTCAAGCTGATCTGGATAAACATGTTCTTTCACCTACCGAAAAGCAAAGATTGATGGAAATCAAGGACCTAATAGTTAATGGTGCTGATTTTGAAACCATGGATAAAATCTTCTCTGAAGAGCTTCCCCAAATGGAAATTGGTAAAATACTGTGTGATGTAAAAACTGTGGGAGGAGAAGGGAAAAAACTGGCTGTTGAAGATATTTTAAAAAAGAATGATGCCTCCGCAGATAG
Source organism: Methanobacteriaceae archaeon UBA349 (assembly GCA_002509745.1). Lineage (GTDB taxonomy): Archaea > Methanobacteriota > Methanobacteria > Methanobacteriales > Methanobacteriaceae > UBA349. The sequence goes on from DAWK01000015.1 coordinate 10,666, forward strand.
TGTCATGTACGTTGGTGACAGCATTACTGATGTGGAGCCCTTAAAATTTGCAAAGGAAAATCATGGAGTTTCAGTTTCATTTAATGGTAATGAATATGCCATCAATGCTGCAGATATTGCTATAATATCCAAAAATACCATGGCTACCTCCCTATTAATTGATCTACATTCTAAATTCAATAGCGAGTATGTAAGAAGATTCGTGGAAGGTTATGTCATAGATCCTCAACGAGCATTGGCCAACTTCAGGGTAAGTTTCCAGCTTTTGGAACAATTTAAAGAAATATTTGGTTCAGATTTACCTATAATTGAATTAATTAATGATGAAAACCGGAAAGAACTCATCAAAAAAAGTTTAATATGTCGAAAAGAACTTAGAGGAGAATCTATTGGTGGATTAGGATAATTTAATTCTGGAATAATAGTTTATTGAATATGGGATGCTTTGGAGATAAAATAATGGAAATTAATGGAATAGAAATTGAGGATACTTACTGTGAGATTTTTGATGGGACTTGCGTAAGGGCCATTATAACTGGGGATAATGATCAAATCATTGAAAGAGCTGCCTATGATGCAACTTCCACTCCAGGTGCAGTTATTGGAAGAGTTGAAGGTGGTTTAGAATCATTCATTGATTCATCTAAAACTCCTGATGGTAGAAATGGTGCCATATTACAATTCTGGTTTGGATTAGATGATATGGAGAAATTTGAAGTAGAATTATCCTATAGAATTCGCCAAGATATACTGGTAAAACCATTTACTTCTATGTTCAATGCCACTCCTGATGCCGATGGTTTCATAGGCATGATGAAACAAGTAGGCCATTGTGGTGATGGTTATGAATGGGAAGAAGAATTATATGGTCGTAATATGATTATAGTTCCTATTGCTATTCCTGACTTTAAAATTGAGAGTAAATTAGGATATAAAACAGGTTTCATGGGTGCCAATTTTTGGTACATGTGCCAGACCAGAGAAGCGGTAATTGAAGCAGGCCAAAGGGCATTGGAGGCCATTAAAGAAGTTGAAGGAATTATAACACCATTTGATATTTGTTCAGCGGCTTCTAAACCTGAAACTAATTATCCCTGGATTGGCCCTACAACTAATCACCCTTATTGTCCTTCACTAAGGCCCAAACTCAAAGAACAGTCTTTAGTACCTGAAAATGCAAATTTCATTCCAGAAATAGTTATTAATGGGCTGGACATGGAAAGTGTAAAAAAAGCCATGAAAGTAGGTATTGAAGCGGCCTGTGAAGTAGATGGTGTTACTAAAATCTCTGCCGGCAATTATAATGGCCAATTAGGTAAATATAAACTTAATTTAAAAGATCTTTTTTAATTTATCAATTTATATTTATTAAAAAGATCAATTTCATAAATCATTCATATTAAATCAATGTGTAAATTGAATCATAAATTAAATCAGTAAAATTATTAAAATAGATTAAATCTTTGTTTAACAAATTTAAACTATTAAAAGACAATTATGACAAATAAAAACGATCAAATGGATATTATTGGCTTTGGAGCCCTTAATATGGACCAACTCCACCTGGTAGATAAAATTGCCGGTCCTGACGAAGAAAGCTTTATCCATGGATTCCAGGAGTCTTGTGGTGGTTCTGCTGCTAATACAATTATAGGGGCTTCACGTTTAGGCCTTAAAACAGGTTTTGTTGGTAAATTAGCTTCTGATGGTGAGGGAGATTTACTTCATCAAAATTTAATCCAGGAAGGTGTTGATGTAAATGGCCTTATTATCTCACCAAAAGGTAGAAGTGGCCGGGTCATGGGTTTTGTAGATAAAAAAGGTGACCGAGCACTATATGTTGAGCCTGGAATTAATGATGAAATAAGCATTGATCAAATTGATATTGACTATGCATCTAAAACTAAAATTATTCATTTAAGTTCCTTTGTTGGTAATTCTTTTAAGGCCCAGGAAGATTTATTGTCCCAAATCCCAGATGAAGTCATAGTGAGCTTTGATCCCGGCAGAATCTATGCTGAAAAAGGATTTAATGCTTTAAAAAAGATTTTAAATCGAACTGATATTTTGCTAATTAATCAAGCAGAATTAAAGATAATGTTGGCCAGTGAAAATGATAAAACTGATTCTAACATTAAATCTAATTTAAATAACTTTGATTTATTATCTAATCTTGATAAAGAGTCTAATGATAAATCTAATTTAATTAAATCATTTGACATTTTTACGGACCTAGGTATTGATACTATAGTGGTTAAAATGGGAGATAAAGGATCTTTTGCCTTTGATGGATCTCAAGAGGTTTTTGTGCCCTGTTTTGATGTGAAATGTATTGATACTACTGGTGCTGGAGATTCATTTAATGCTGGCTTTTTATATGCTCAAATTAATGATTTTTCACTGGAAAAATCATGTGAATTTGGAAATTTGGTGGCCTCAAAATGTGTGGAGTGTACCGGAGCTACTTATGGCCTGCCCTCAATTTCTAACATTGACCTAGAAAAATATGAAAAGAATTAATAAGTTAAAACTATGCATATTTAATTGAAACATTAATGAATTAAAATAATTTTGTTTAATCAAGAAGAATTCAATAAAGTTCATTTAAAATTGGATATTAATAAATAAAATTAAGTTAAATTATAATTAAATTATAATAGTTATCCCTTACAGTTATATATACAAAATATTTCGCAATTATTTTAGTCCAGAGGTTTGATTATGGATATAAGTTTTAAAAAGAAAGTTGGAGACCTGCAAAAAGAGGTTGCCTTAAAATCAGCTGATTTAGAAGAATATGTTGAGGATTTTGAGGTTGAAATCGAGAAATGTTCTCTTTCAGATAAATTCATTAATATTTCTCCCCGATGTGTCCGCTGTAATCTATGTGCTCAAGAATGCCCGGTTGATGCAATTGAAATGGCTAATACCATAAAGCCTGCTAAAATACTTAATAATTGTGTTAAATGTGAAATATGTGCTCAAACCTGCCCAGTACGTTGTATTAATGTTTTAAAAACCACGGCTGCTGTTGATGATCAAATCGACTATAGGCTGGAAAGCATTAATGTTCCTCATAGAGTTATTCGCATGAAAAATATTGAAGTATCACCTGAAAAGTGTACTTCCTGTGAGACCTGCGTTAAATTATGCCCTACTCAAGCTATCACTGTAGAAAATGAGCTTCCGGCAGAGATAAACAAAAAATTGTGTGTGGGATGTGGCTCTTGTGCCAGTGTATGTCCACAACAGGCCATAAACCTGGAAAGGAAAATTGGACCTGTTATTGAAACCAAGGAATTACTAATTAATCAGGATACTTGTGTGGAATGTTTAATTTGTGAAGAAAATTGCCCTACAATGGCCATTAAATTAGAAGATGGCGAAGTTGTTCTTGATAAAGATAAATGTATATTATGTGATGTTTGCTCGACAAAATGTCCGGTAAACGCTTTAAAACTGGAGAGGATGGCCCATGAAAGTTAAGGAGATTATGGACAAGGAATTTATTGATGTAGCCCCTAATCAAGGTTTGATAGAAGTTTCTATTAAAATGGAAAAACATAAAAAGTTCACTACACCGGTGGTTGATAGTGAAAACCATTTAGTGGGATGGATTACATCACTGGATGTTACGAGAGGATTAAGAGAAAATTTAAAAACTGTTTCGGATATTATGCATCCCAAAGATGATATTGTTCATGTCCATGAAAATGATCCTGCTCGATTGGCTGTTCTGGAGACTTCCCACCATAAATTAGTTAGTATACCCGTTATTGATGATAATGATGTAGTTATGGGTGTTGTAAGATCTTTTGATATCGTAGAAACTCTTTCTCAGCTTTATGAAATTAAGGTTTCCAAAATATTTGAGGCCATGGAACAGGAATTGAAAGGTGTTAGCTGGGACGAACTTATGGAAGCTTCTGCTATTGTTACTCGTCGTAGAACTGGTAAACGTATTAAACCTCAAGAATATGAAAAAAATATCAAAGATGCTACCTTTGGAGAAGCAATTTGGGCCACTGGTGGTTTAGAAAAATTCTTTGTTGGTTTAATTGCTATAGGGGAAATGGTTATTGCCCGTAAAGTTGCCAGGGCACGTAAATAGCTTAATTTTTTCTATTTCTTATTTTTTCTATTTCTTATTTTTTCTATTTCTTATTTTTTCTATTTCTTATTTTTTCTATTTCTTATTTTTTTTATTTAAAATCATTTTTGATTTGTTATTTTTTTATTTTTCTTTAGATTTTTATCAATTCTTTTTTTTTAGAATAAAAATATAAAATTAAAAATTATTTTTTTAGATTTCTTTTTATTATCAGAATTTTATTCATAAATATTTACAAAAAAATTTTCCTGATAATAAATACTTGAAAATTAATTATAAAACATCTAAAATATTTTTTTAGTAATTTTAACTAATCAAATAAAATCAAAACATTGATAAAAAATTGATTTTAATCATATATTCGTTATAGTCGAGTTTAGCGAACTTAGATGCTTGCTATTTGAGTCAAAATTGATGCTATTAATGTATTCAAAACATTGGTATTTAATCAATGACATATAGATGCACTGGCCTATTTGGGCGGTTTTTTTAGTTTTAAGAAATAAGATATGGAAAATATCATTAAATAAGAAACTAATATTAAGATTATTTAATTAATGGAACTAATGATGGGTAGTTTTTTATTTTTTCTCTTTTAAACTCTTTTTATTATCTTTTATTATTTTTTTTATTATTTTTTCTTTTCAAAATTTCCTATTATTTTAATGATTATTTACTCATTTTTTTACAAAGAGTAAACTTTAAATACTATTGTTCGTATAATATAGTACATTCGATAAGACACGAACTAATTTTTAGTTAGTGAATTTATTAAAATTATAATTGGTTGGGGAAAATAAAATGAAATGCGAAAATCTAAATCAAGAATGTCCAGAATGTGGTTGCAAAGATAAAAGAATATCCCGAAGAAGGAATTCCAGTTCCAGTGAAGATGCCTTTTATATTCCACATATACCCCAAGGTTCTGTGGGAATTGTTAAATGTGGTGAATGCGGCCATGTATTTGAAATATGTGAGAATAGCAAAATGCCAGTTGAAGTGAAAAAGACGCTGGTATAATATATATTTTATTTATTTAGGTGCTACTTTTTAATATTTTTAATTTAGTTAAGCCTGATTTAATACTAATTTTAACTGGATTTGAAAAACTACTAGAATAAAATAATTAATTCTAGATTATCATACTTATTACCAGTCCGACACTAAGGCCCATTACAATTAAAACAGTAGCAAT
>DAWK01000183.1 GCA_002509745.1 Methanobacteriaceae archaeon UBA349
ATGCTTATCCTTTTGGAATGTTTGCCGTCCCAGAAGAAGAAATAATAGAAGTCCATACCTCCTCAGGAACAACTGGTAAGCCAACAGTATCGGGATATACTCAAAAAGACCTGCAAATCTGGGGAGAAGTGATGGGTAGAGCACTTACTATGGCCGGAGCCGGTAGGAAAGATAAAATACAAAATTGTTACGGTTACGGGCTTTTCACCGGAGGATTAGGTGTTCACTACGGAACACAGGCCATTGGAGCCACAGTTATTCCCATATCTGCTGGAAACACCCAGAGGCAGATAGAAATTATGCAGGACTTTCAAACCAGCATAATAACCTGTACACCATCTTATGCACTGTATTTGGCCGAAGTTCTGGAAAAAAATGGTGTAGATATCAAAGATCTCAATTTAAAGGCCGGAGTCTTTGGTGCAGAAATGTGGACTGAAGAAATGAGAAAAGCTATAGAAGACCGTTTAGGCCTTAGCGCTTTGAATATTTATGGTCTTACCGAAATTATCGGCCCTGGAGTGGCCCAGGAATGTGAAATCAAGAATGGACTGCATATCTTTGAAGATCACTTTTATCCTGAAATAATAGACCCTAAAACACAGGAAACATTATGCGAAGGAGAAAAAGGAGAATTGGTTTTAACTACACTCACCAGAGACGGTATGCCTATTCTTCGTTTTAGAACAAAAGACATAACTGGATTGCAAAAGGAAAAATGTGATTGTGGTCGTACTCAAGTAAGAATGGACAGAATTACTGGCCGTACAGATGATATGCTAAAAATTAGGGGCGTTATTGTATTCCCATCACAAATCGAAAAGGCTTTACTCAAAATAGAAGGCTTAAACCCCCAATATCAAATTATTGTGACTAGGCCAAAACACTTAGATGAATTAGAAGTTCAGGTAGAGGCCTCACCCACCCTATTTTCGGATGAAGTGAAACATATAGAAGAAGTAAAAAAGATGATAGAGTCTTATATACACAGTGAAATTGGTTTAAGAGTTAATATCAGCCTAGTAGAGCCAGAAAGCCTACCAAGAAGTGAAGGAAAAGCAGTACGAGTTATAGATAAACGAAATTTTGACTAAATATTTATTTAAAATTAAAGAGGGGATTAAATGAAATTAAAACAGATTTCTATATTTCTTGAGAATAAAGAAGGTAGGTTAAAAAAAGCCATAAACATTCTTTCCCAGAACAATATCAATATAAGGGCTCTTTCCATCGCAGACACCTCTGAGTTTGGTATTCTGCGATTAATAGTTCCTGAACCAGAAAAAGCTCAGGAAAAGCTGGAAGAAAATAATTTTGTGGTTAAAGTTAATGAAGTAATTGCTGTGGAAGTCCCAGACCAACCAGGAGGCCTGGACAGCATATTGAGCATTTTATACGATTCCCAGATTAATGTGGAATACCTTTACGCATTTGTAGAGAAAAATGAGGATAAGGCCATTGTAGTAATAAAAACCGAAAATATAGATGAAGGTATTGCTGCTTTAGAAGAGTCAAACATTAAAATAATGTCTGCCGAAGACGTTAACAAACTTTAATTTTTATTTTTTATCTTATTTTTTTATTCTTGCTTTTTTATTTCTAATTTAATTTTCTAATTTTTTTCCAATTTCTGATTAAAGTTTTGTTTAAAATAAAAATATAGTGAAAATAAAAGAATATTAATCCTTAATGAATGGCTGAAAAATTAAATAAATTATTAAATTAAATAGGAATTAAAAGAATAAAATATTAATTAAATTATAATTAATATTTTATTTTTTAGTTAATTCAATCAATATTAGACTTAACAAAGTCAAATCCATCTTCAAAGGCCTTCATATTAATTGAAATACTCTTTTCCGGCAGATTACTTCTCATAGATTCCAGTATCAATTCTTTTTTTAGTGGAAATCCATCCACTGCCGTGGCCGCCGCCAACATCACCATATTCAAAGAAAGAATATGGCCTGCTTTTTTAGCAATCTTCTCTGCATCAATGGCAAAAACATTATTCGATTTAGACTCCAAATTCTCAATTATATCCGAAAGTTCAGGATAAGGATTTTCACTGGCAGATATATTAAAAGGCATTATAGAAGATGTATTAAAAATCATGGCCGTATTTTTATTAGCTTTGGGTGCTGCACGAACAGCTTCCAAAGGTTCAAATGCCAGTAAAAGATCAGCTTTGCCTTCCTCAATGATAGAACTTTTTGAATTGCCAATTTTAAGTTCTGTGGAAACAACCCCTCCTCTCTGGGCCATTCCATGGATCTCACTCATTACCACACCATTTTCTCCAGCAATAGCTGCTTCACCAATGACAATTGATGTTTTTATAATCCCCTGGCCACCTACACCACAAATATAAATATTATATGTGGGTTCATAAGTTGAAGAGTTTAATATAGCCTTTGAATCCTGAGATTTATCGAGGGATTTGTAATTGAGGGAGTTATTAAAATTGTCATTTTTAATCTCGGATTTACCACACTGATCACTGTTTAATTTATTATTACAGTTACATTTTTCCATTGTAAATCACTTCCGAACTCTAATAGCTTTTTCCGTACACATTTGGACGCAAACCGTGCACCCCTTACAGGCCATGGCATCAATTTCTATGGATTGCTCCCCCGAGACCTCAGTCTCGTAGATCGCTGGGCAGGCCATTTTAGAAATACATTCCATACATTGGCTGCATTTTTCAGAATCAACTGCCATTACTGCTTTTTTAGTTTCCTTTTTAGAAGTTTCTTTATTCTTTATCAAAACACAAGGATATCTGGAAATGATTACTGCCACACCATCATATTTTAATGCTCGCTCAAAGGTATCCACCGTCTTTTTAATGCTCAAAGGATTAATAGTCTCTACAAATTCTGCTCCCGTGGCCTTGACCATGTTTTCTATGGAAATTTCCGGCGCAAGTTCCCCCATTCCATCAATAGGCAATCCCGGGTGAGGTTGACCACCAGTCATGGCCGTAGTACGATTATCCAGAACCATTAGCACAAAATTGTGCTTATTATGAACCGCATTAATGAGTGGCGGGATTCCAGAATGGAAAAAGGTAGAATCACCAATAAAACAGACAATATTCTGATTAGTAGCTTTTGAAAACCCACAACTAGTACCAATACTGGAACCCATGGCTAAAAGGTAATCTGCCGCTTTGTAAGGAGATTCAATTCCTAAAGTATAACATCCAATATCTGTAGGGAAAATTAAATCTTCCTCATTTATATTAAGATTTTCACGGGCCTTTCTAATGGAATAATATACTGCTCGATGAGGACACCCTGGACAGAGCGTAGGTGGCCTATTAGGGAGTGCTAAATCATCTAAAACTTTATTTTTATTGGTTTCTAAATTAGAATCTTGAGCTTCGCTTTGACTTTCAGTCAAATTTAAAACTTTATTTAGTGCTTCTTTAACAATATCCTGATTAAATTCATAAATGAGAGGTAATGAATCATCCAGCTTTCCATGAACCTTTTTACAAAGTCCTTCAGCACCTAAAATCTTTAATATCTCATTTTCCATTATAGGATCGACTTCTTCAACAACCAGCAATTTATCCAGGTTCTGAGCAAATTTTAAGATAATATCTTTAGGAAAAGGATAAGTAAATCCAAGTTTTAATAAAGGAATATTGAGGCCCATTTCTTCAACTACATCAAAAGCATAATTGAATGCACTGCCACTAGCAACTATGCCTAAATTTGCTCCCTTAAAGTCAAAATCTAGATCTAAATTTGAATCTGAGTCTTCTTTAATCACTTGTCCATTATAATAAATTATATTCAAATCAGAACTGTTGGAAACTTCTAAAATGTTTTCCATTTTCTCCACTAAGTCTTTGTGCATGATTCTGGCCGTTGCCGGGACAGGCACAAACTGTGATGGATTTTTATGGAAAAATCCTTTAGAATTAGAATTATTCGATCCATTAATTTCATTATTCTTTCTTTTAGATTGTGGAATACCTTCTAATTCTACAATTCCCCTCATATGGGAAACCCGAGTAGTAGTCCTTAGCAAAATAGGAATTTGAAACTCTTCTGAAATTGTATAACCGTATTTCATAAAGTCTTTGACTTCTTGAGGATTAGAAGGCTCCAATACAGGTAAGTTAGCCAGTCGAGCATAGTGACGATTGTCCTGTTCATTTTGAGATGAAAACATGGATGGATCATCTGCAGAGAGAATAATCATTCCTCCCCGAACCCCAGTATAGACCACACTCATAAATGAGTCAGAGGCCACATTTAGACCAACATGTTTCATGAAAGTAAATGAGCGGACACCTGAAGCTGCAGCAGCCGCAGCGACTTCCATGGCCACTTTTTCATTGATAGAAAATTCAAAGTAAACACCGGCATCATTTGCTATTTTTGAAAATACGTCCCCAATTTCTGAAGAAGGAGTACCTGGATAAGTGGCAGCTACTGAAATTCCTGCCTCTAATGCACCTCTTACCGCTGCTTCATTGCCCAATAAAAACAGCTTTTCTCCGGATTTACCTTGGACGATCTCTTTGAGATTCATTAAATCACCTTAATCATTTTTAATTTAAAATATGGTTTATTATCTAATTTTATAATTTAATTTATTAATTGACTAATTTATGGAAAAAACACGATATTATATTATTATTTTAACATTATTTCAAAAATCTATTAAAAGTGCATATTCAGATATTATCTTATTCTAAAATTATACTTCTCAAATATATAAATGCTATTAAATGTAGAATCTGGTGGCTTAAAAAATTTATGGCTTAAAAAATTTGAATAATTTAATTATAATTAGTCATCAATTTAATTATAATTCATTACATTAATTGTAATTTAAACACCAGGAAAAATTACATTTAGAATCAGATTTATTCAATTTTTCCAGTTTTCCAAAATCTTATATTATATATGACACAATATTATTTTAAATATATTAAATCTGAAAGAAGNNTTAATTGAATATTAATAATTAAATAAAATTAAATAAAATAAATATTGAGAAATAGATATTAAAATTAATTATAATATCAAATATTGCTATTTTTACGATTTACTTACAAATAAGCAATTAAATACAATATTCTTAATATCAATAAATTTTTAAAAATAGCATATGTTTAAAAAAATTATCAAGTTTAATTTTAATTTAGAGCATTAAATGGAGATAAAAATGATAAAAATCAAGGTTTTAAGATTTGATCCGGGATTAGATTCTGATTCCCATCTGGAAACTTATGAAATAGAAGAAAAAGAAAAAATGAAGGTACTGGACGCCCTTAATTTTATAAATGACCATTATGGTGCTAATCTTGCATTTAGAAGCTCTTGTAGAGCTGGCCAGTGCGGTTCATGCGCTTTAAAAATGGATGGAAATATTGTTTTAGCATGTAAAGCTGAAATTCACCCAGACTCTATCATAGAACCTTTAGATTTTCCAGTACTGAAAGATCTTATTGTTGATCGAAGTGAAATAGAAGAAAAAGCTGAAAAAATGAGGCTTTTTCTAAAAAAGTGTGGAAATGGCTCTTTAACAAATGATTCAGCTAATACATGTCCTGAAATCATTCCTGCCAGCGAATGTGTTGATTCTAAAAAATTAAGGAGTTGTATTGAATGCTTCTCCTGTTTGTCTGCATGTCCAGTTATAAAAGAGAGCTCAGAATATGCAGGACCATATTTCATGAGGTCCTTATCTAAGTTTGCTTTAGATCCTAGAGACACAGGAGATAGGGCATTGAATGGGTTTGAAGAAGGACTCTATTGTTGTACCACTTGTGGAAAGTGTGCGGAAGTTTGTCCAAAAGAAATCAGCATTCCAGGAGATGCCATTGAAAAATTAAGGGCCATTGGTTGTAGAGAAGATGTGGGGCCACTGGAACCTCATAAGAAACTTAAGCAGACAATCAGGGAAACAGGTAGATCTGTAGATCCTCTAGGAAAAAGTTTCATAAAGGCTGTAAATGATTCAACCACCTTATCAAACTCCGACAAAGCTCAAGATTCTGATAAATTTGTTGATTCTAAATCTCAACCAAATGTAGCCTTCTTTACAGGTTGTCTAGTAGATTATCGAATGCCAGACATTGGTTTCGCTCTTTTAAAAGTTCTCCAAGAAAATGGAATTAAGGTAGATGTTCCTGAAAATCAGGTCTGCTGTGGTTCGCCTATGATAAGAACCGGGCAGCTAGATGCGCTTGAAAATCTAGTAGAACAAAACAAAAAGGCATTGAGTAAATATGATACCATAATCACTGTCTGTGCTGGATGTGGGGCCACACTAAAGAAAGATTACCCTAAATTCGGTGCTGAATTTAATGTAATGGATATTAGTGAGTTCCTTGTTGATAAACTAGATCTGGTCAATACCAAGCCAGTTAACATGAAAGTGACCTATCATGACCCCTGCCACCTTTCTAGAAGTCAAGGCATCCGCTTAGAGCCCAGGGAAATATTAAGCAAAATTAAAGGTTTAGAATTCATTGAAATGGAGGAACCCAACCAGTGTTGTGGTTCTGGAGGAGGAGTTAAATCTGGAAAACCTGAAATTGCGTCTGCTTTAGGTGAAAAAAAAGCAAAAATGATTGGAAAACTGGATGTTGATGCCGTAGTTACCATATGTCCTTTCTGCCAAATACATATCCAAGATTCTCTGAATAAAGAGGGATTGGGCCATATAAAGGTTCTAAATATCCTAGAATTATTAGATATGGCTTATAGCTCGGATTGATAATAAAAAATCGAAATAAGTTATTGATGGAAATGATTTATGAAAAGAATTGAAAAAGGATTTGAAGAATTATAAACTCCTTTACCAAAATCACCATTAATCCAACTATTATCAATTATTCATTAATTAATTTCACTATTTTTTAGTTATTTTCAGGAGATAAAAATGGAAAAAAAAGATTTTTTAAAAGATAACATCTACGTGGTATTTGTAGAGCCAGAATCTCCAGGAAATATTGGTTTTTTAGCCAGAACTATGAAAAATTTTGGTCTTTATAATTTAATTCTTATAAATCCATGTGATCTAAAAAAAGAAGCTTATTTTCAGGCCATGCACGCACGTGAACTGGTAGAGCACGCTGAAATTCACAAATCTATTCCAGATTTACTTGCATCAAAACAAATAGATTTTATAATAGGTACGACTGGAACTCCGGGTGGAAGTTACAAATTATCACGTATTCCCCTAAAACCACAACAACTCGCCGAATCCATACGTACAGAAGGTAAAATAGCATTTTTATTTGGAAGAGAAGGTGATGGATTATATAATGATGAAATAGAAATTTGCGATGCAGTAGTAAGCATTCCCACAGATGAAATTTATCCCATTATGAATATAACTCATGCTGCAGCCATTATTTTCTATGAAATATTCAAAAATAGAAATGAATTTAATGTAGAAGGCCTAGAAGAGGCCTCTCTAAGCGAAAAGGAATATTTAATAGAAGAAATGGAAGAAGTTGTAGAAAAATTGGATATTCCTCCGCACAAAAAGAAAAATGGTACTAAAACTTTTAAAAACATTTTAGGCCGTGCGTTTATTACTGGAAGAGAAGCCCATACTCTTAAAGGTATTTTAAGAAGAATAAATGGTAAAATGGAATGATTTTATTATAAAGTTTATTATAAAAATTTTAATAAATTTTATTCAAACTAACATAACCGTATTAATAAATTGATTAAATAAATAATAATTAAAATTATTAGAGTTTAATCAATTGTGAATAAAAAATTAAAACATTATCAAAATTGCATATTCTAAAATATTCTAAAAAAGGGGATTAAAAATGATATTTGGGCTGGGGCCATTAGAATTAGCAGGAATATTAGCATTTGTAATCATATTATTCTTTTTACCTAAAATTATGCGAATAAGGATGATTTCATCCATAAATAGAACTGTTAATGAGTTAGAATCCATAGTAAAAGAAGCCCAAGATATTCTGGTAAAAATTTCCAACAAACAGGAAAATCCATTGAAAGATCCTGAAGAATCGTAGCCAGATTTATTGAATTTTTTATAGTTCCTCCTATGAATCTAGATCCCCAAGGCCTGGTAAAAAAGTTTGATAAAATTCTGGAGTTAGGTGAAGCTCGTTTCAAAGATATGGCATATGAAATCGCCCCTGAAGCCGATGAGGAAACTAAATCAAATATAATTATGGTAATAAAAGCTACCATTGGCCTTAATGCTGTAACCAAATTGGTTAAACATAATATGGAACTGGCCCGGAAAACAGGCAACCTCCAACTTATGTTATCTCTCCAAATGAGTCTTTCCATACTTATGAGAATGGTTAAAGCTCAATTTGAAGGCACTAAATCATTTTCAGAAGGTTTACCTATTTGAGATGGAATTGGACCCCTGATTGCTGGAATATTAATTGATAACCTTAATTCTGGTAATCAGAAGAGTGATTTAGACGATTTAGGAGATATAATTTCTTCAAATCACGAATTTAAAGGTCGTAAATTAATTATTCTTAGAGCTAAAGGACCCGGCGCAAGAGTGGGTCCTGTAGGGAAAATAGCAACTGAAATTATTGAAAAAAATGATATAAGTCGAATTATCAGTTTAGATGCGACGGCCAAGCTTGAAGGGGAAAAGACTGGAAGGCTAGCAGAAGGGATTGGGGGTCGTTATAGGCGGTTTAGGAATAGAAAAATGGCTAATAGAAGAAAAAACAACATCAAATGATATTAAAATTGACGCCATTGTCATCAAAATGAGCCTGAAGAAGCCATAAGTCAAATGAGTGAAGAAATTGCAGAAAGCTCCCAAATGGCAATAGATATTCTTAAAAAATCAATTATACGTTCACCTGAAGGATCAAACATCTTAATAATTGGAGTGGGCAATAGTTCTGGAATCCCCAACATCGTAAGTGATATTTCTGAAATTGAATTTAAAAAACCTAATAAAAGCTAATGAATTAAAAAAAAAAGCTAAAAATAAACAATTTAACCATCTATAACTTAAAAATCTTATAAACAAGTATATCGTTAAATTGAGTGCTAGTATTGATTTCCTAGTATTGATTTTATCTAATTAATATTTTCAAAGTATAATTAACCATACACCTTTAAAAATTCGTACATTTAAAATATAAAACAGATGAAATTAAAATATCTAATCTTAAATTCAAGAAAATAAATAGTTAAACTCTATTGAATTATTTAAACTCAAATAAAATGATTAAAGACACCAAAAGACAAGAGGGCAAAAAATGGCAATTCTAAGTGACACTGATATAAAAAAATATTTAGAAGATGGTTTAATATTGATTGATCCATTGGAAGACCCTGAAAGACAAATACAACCTTCTTCTGTTGATTTAAGAATTGGAAGTGAGTTTAAGGGGTTTAAAATAATTAGGAAACCATTTATAGACCCTAAAGATAAGTCAGACATGGATTCTTACATGGAATCTTTTCATATTGATGAAAGTCAGCCATTTATTATACATCCTGGAGAATTTGCACTGGCCACAACTTTTGAAACTGTTCGTTTGCCAGATAATTTGGTAGCTCGCGTAGAAGGTCGTTCTTCCATGGGGCGATTAGGAATAACCATGCATGTAACTGCAGGTTACATAGACCCTGGTTTCCAAGGTAAAATTACTTTAGAAATATCTAACATTGGTAAAATGCCAGTAGCACTATATCCTGGCCAAAGAGTGTGCCAGATAGTCTTTGAAACCATGACTTCACCTGCCAATAAACCTTATGGGCACCCAGACAGAGATAGTAAATATATGGGTCAAACCAGACCAGAATCAAGTAAAATCAAGCATGATTACGAATTAAAGAATAATAAGCTCTGATTAAGACATGGTTCTCATAAAATAAGCCAATTTAAGAAAATTAATGGCTAAAAATATTAAATTAATATTTATTAAATATTATCAAATATTATTAAAATAAAAATTATTAATTTACTTAAATTCAAATTCATTAGGAGATGATTAGTATAAAACATGAAAATGTCATGAATGTGGCCAAAAAAAGAGGATTTTTATGGTCATCATTCGAAATATACTCCGGAGTATCTGGTTTTGTTGATTACGGCCCATTAGGTGCCGTTTTAAAAAATAACGTCATGCAAAAATGGAGAGACTTTTATGTAGTTGGCGAAGGATTCTATGAAATCGAATCTCCTACCATCATGCCTGAAGAAGCTCTGAAAGCATCAGGACACGTTGACCATTTTACAGATCCCATGGCTGAATGTAAGGAATGTATGGATGTATTCCGAGCAGATCACGTGGTAAAAGAGGCCATAGGGCATGAAGTGGAAGGTTTAGAAAATCAAAAAATTACTGAAATTATCTCTGAAAATGAAATAATGTGTCCCAAGTGTGGAGGCCATCTCACCCATGTTTGGAGTTACAACTTAATGTTCCAAACATTAATCGGAGCAAAGGGCAAAAAAACAGGTTATATGAGGCCTGAAACAGCTCAAGGAATTTTTATACCATTTAAAAGACTTTTAAGGTTTTTCAGAAATAAATTACCATTTGGTGTAGTTCAACTGGGTAAAGCTTATCGGAATGAAATTTCTCCACGACAGGGCGTTATCAGACTAAGGGAATTTACACAGGCCGAAGCAGAGATCTTTGTAAACCCGGAGGATAAAACCCACCCTAAATTTTCCCAGATAAAAGCTGAAAAACTGAGTTTGTACTCTTCAGACTGTCAGTTAGCCACCGAAGAACCATTAAAGGTCACAGCTCAGGAAGCACTAGATAATAAAATTGTTTCCAGTGAAATGTTAATATACCAGCTTTATCTGGCCCAGAAGTTTTTAAGAGAAATAAGAATACCTGATGAAGCTTTAAGATTCAGACAGCACCTTCCAAGCGAAATGGCTCACTATGCAATCGATTGCTGGGATGTAGAGGTTCAAACGGATAATTATGGCTGGGTGGAAATAATTGGTATTGCTGACAGAACAGATTATGATTTAAAATCACACAGTGAACACAGCAGTGAAGATTTAAGAGTATTCATTGAATATGATGAACCAAAATCAGTTAAAAAGAGTATTGCTAAACCTAATATGAGCATATTTGGTCCTGCCTTTAAAGGAGCAGCTCCCCAGTTAATGAAAGTCTTAGAAGAGTCAGATGCTGAAAAAATTCAAAAATCATTCCAGGAAAATGGTAATTTCCCAGTAGAACTGGATTCTACTTATGAAATACTGCCAGAACATGTGAATTTCGAAGAAGTAGACGAAGTAATTAGGGGAGAAAAAATATTCCCCCATGTAATTGAGCCATCTTTCGGAATAGATAGAATAATCTATTCACTTTTACTACACTCCTTCCAGGAAGAAGAAGATCGTTCTTATTTCAAATTAGCCAAAGACATTGCTCCTGTAGGAGTAAGTGTTTTTCCTTTGCTAAATAAAGAAGGAATGGTAGAAATGGCCTTAGAAATAAAAGATACTTTAAGATCTAATGGTTTCATAGCAGAATACGACTCTTCAGGGACTATTGGCAGGAGATATGCTAGATCAGATGAAATTGGAGTCCCATTTGCCATTACTATAGATCACGAATCGCTGGAAGATAAAACAGTTACTATAAGAAATAGGGATGATTCCAAACAATACAGAATTCCTCTGAAAAGAGTTCCAGAAATTATTTCAGATCTTTTGACTTCGAAAAAAGAATTTGAAGGCCTATCTAAAGAGTTATACAAAATTTAAGCTCTTTAATCAAATTTTTATTTTTAATTTTTACCCATCTATTTATAATATTAATTAATTACATTACAGGAGTTATTTCATTTAATTGATTGAAATTTTTATAATTCCAATTATCATATTAGTTTTATTTAGATTTTAATCCATGATTCATCTGTTTTATAGCTGTTTTATCCATCTTTTCACCAAGATTATTGTAATGTTGAAAAAGACTATTTCCCCAATCTAAAGCAGATATATTATGGCCCATTAATAGACAAGATGTGTCATAGACTCCATTTTCAAAGAATAAACCTAGAGAAGCTAAATTTTCAGATACCACACAAGCAACTTCCAAATTAACCGGAACTACCCATATTTCTAAACTACCTACTTTAACAAATTTTAACACATCGGAACTATTAAATTGTTCTATAAATTGTTTTAAAATATTTTTATCAAGAATTAATTTTACAAACCCTCCATTTACTAAAATTCTTTGAATTGCATCAGTATGTCTTGAAAAACAAACTGGTAAAACCGCACATATATTCTTAGCATTAGATAACAGTTCTAAGTATTTAGTAAAAGGTTCTTCTAAATTATCCAGCTTTACTTCAACTAAGTAAGATTCACTAAGCATATGTATATTTTTTTGTAATTTTAGGGGTATTCCATTTAAATTATGATTTTTCCAGAAAATTTGTTGCTTTTTTATGGTTTCCAGTTTTTGCATAATCTTTATCAAATTTAATAAAATAATTTTTCCCTTGGAAGTTATGTAAGAATTATCTCCCCTACGAACTATCCACTTCTTATTTTCAAGTTGTCCTAAACCATGAATTATTGTAGAAGAAGCAATTCCAGTTTTATCTCTCAAATATGCCAATTTTTTAGGGCCATCATACAAACTAAGTAGAATTTTAGTTCTGACATTGGATACAGCCAAGAACTTTATATCCTCAGGTTGATTTTCTAAATAATGAGAATTATCTATAAACAATTCATTTCCCCCTATGAAACCATGATTTTTGCCAGATTAGTAATTCCCACTTTTTCTGACCTTTGATAATAATAGTCAAATAGCCTTTTTGTCCAGTCAATTGCATCTTTGTTTTTACTTACTAAATCTCTATTTTGATCATAAGTTCCATCATCACTAAAAAAGCCTAATGAAACAAAATTATCAGCCACAGTAAATGCTATATTTAAATCACCAGAATAGCGCCGAAGTTCGAGATTTTTATTAGTAATAGAACCAGTTATTGTTTTTAAATCAGATGTAGTGACTGTTCTCTTAATTATATCATCTGTAAGAATCAAACATGAATTTACATCTGTTTTAATCAAATCCTGGAATAAAACCGTGTAATCTGGATGTGAAATAGGGGAAACACCAAATATTTCTTTTGATTCAGATAAAAGATTAATAAAAGTATTATGAGTTTTATAAATATCCACTGGAGTTGATTGAACAAGTTCAGAATCAAAAAATACGCCCATGTCTTGAATTAGAAAATCAGGAATACCACTGATATCATGATCTAATAATAAATCTTCAAACCTATTTGAAAAAGTAGTTGATTGCTGAAAATCAATGATAGAATCCAGCTTTAACTTGCAAAAACTTGTTATTTCAAATTTATTTTCTACTTTCTTAACTAAATTTTCTTCAACTAAACGTTTCATATTATTAGAAATGGTCGCAAAACTTAAATTATGTGTCTCATTTATTTCTTTCATAGATTTAGGGCCTTCTAAAAGACTAAACATGATTTTTAGCCTAATTTTAGATTTAACCATGAATTTTAAGTCATCTTGAATCTGATCATGTAGCTCAAAAAGATTTCTCATCTAACAGTTCCCCCTATAGAATAACTATATTTGTATGTTACTTACTTAAAAAGATTAGTAGAAAATTAACAGTTAAATAGATTTCATTAACTAAAGATGGTGATACCATGATAGATGCACATATACATGCAGACACACGACCTTATGAAGATTTTGAAAAAATGGCAATATCTGGAATAGATAAAGCCATTACTTGTGCCCACGATCCTCTGAGAATGACAACATCCGAAGTAGTACTTGATCATTTCCATAGGCTTGTGAGTAATGATGTTAAAAGAGCTAATGAAAACGGATTAAAATTATATGTTGCCCTGGGGTTGCACCCTCGAAGTATCTCAAAAAATCATGAAATTATAATTCAAGCCTTACCAAATTTACTTCAAAATAATTTAATGGTCGCTATTGGAGAAATTGGACTGGAAAAAACTTCTAGTGAGGAAATAAATGTTTTTATTGAACAGTTGAAAATTGCAGATGATTTAAAAGCTAAAGTAATTGTGCATACACCACGAACAAATAAAAAAGAAGTTACAAAAACCACTAAAAAGATTATTTTAGAAAATATCAATCCTAAACTTGTTATAATTGACCATATAGATTTTGATATAGTAAATGACCTTATTGATCAAGATTTCACTCTGGGAATTACAGTACAGCCCCGGAAAATGGCCCCCCAAGATGCAGTTAATCTATTGAAAGAATATGGGACTGACAAATTTGTTTTAAATAGTGATATAAGTTCTTCACCTTCAGATCCACTTTCTGTTCCAAAGACAGTTCACCAAATGAGATTAGCTGATTTTAAAGAAAAAGATATAGCAAAAGTATCTGAAAAAAATGCTTCGGCCTTTTTTAATATTTGAACATTTATAAAAAAATAACTTAAAATGAAAAATCCATAATTTAATAATAAAATTCAGCTTTAAAAAATTTAAATGCCACCTAATTTACCAATACACTCTGCTGCAGATGAAGTGGCAAATTTTAAACAGGAATTTAGCGATTTTTTCTTCAGCCATTGAGATATAAACCCTGCTGCAAAAGCATCACCTGCCCCAGTAGTATCTATCACCGGAACAATTTTAGCAGGACATTTAATTATTTCTTTTTTGTTGTGTAAAATAGAACCTTTATCCCCTAAAGTTATTACCACTAAGGGAATACCATTCTCAATTAAAAGATCTATTCCTTTATTTAATTCCAAGCCAGTTAATATTTTAACTTCTTTTTCATTCAAAAATAATATATCGGTGTTAGCTAATACTGGTTCCAGCTTATCCAATCCGAAAGTAGAAAGTAGGGCCCCCGGTGCAAAACATAACTTATTAGAATGTTTGGCTGCAGCATAAGCAACTTCCCAGTACGTTCCACCAAGATAAATCATTTCAGCAGATTTTATATAGTCCAAATCATCTTTAGAAAGATTTAATTTTTCATTTGCTCCCATGAATGAGTAAATAGATCTTTTTCCGCTACCATCAACACTAATAAAAGCCATACCGGTAGAATCATCTATTTTTTCTATCCTGGAAGTCTCAATACCTCTTTTAGAGAGTTTATCAAGTATGATTTCACCATGATAGTCATTTCCAATTTTAGCAATTATTCCTGAATTTAATCCATTTAAAGAGGTTTTAATTGCGAAATTTAAGGCTGAACCCCCCGGAATCTTTTTAACTTCTTCAATATACATTTCTCCATCAAGTTCAACAAATTTTGGAACTTTTAAAATAAAATCCATATTGCATGTGCCTACGGAAACAACGTCTAATTTCAAAATTACACCTGAAAACTAATTAAATAAAAAAAACGATCTCAAAATAAAAAAGAAATAAAATAATATGATTAAAAGATTTAAATTATCTTCTGCCCATTAAACCATCAATTAACTTGATAATAACACCTTTTTTATCTGGTTCTATTGGGTGGTAATGTTCTCCAATCAAGTCTGCTGCTAATTTCATTATAGCATTAGATGTAGGAGATTTTGGATTTTTAAGAACAATTGGTTCACCAAAAGCCGCAGCCCTACTCACTTCGTGATCATCGGGAATTACAGCAATTACTGGAACTTCTAGAATTGTTTCAACCTCATCAACAGTCAAAAAGGTCCTATCATGCTGTTCCCGATTGATTACAACACCAATGATATTCACACCAAGCTTTGTGGCAATAATTTTAGTTTTGAGTGCGTCACTTATAGACGGTACTTCAGGAGTAGTGACTAATATAAGCTCATCTGCAGCAGCCAATGCTGCAAGTGCATCTTTTTCCAATCCAGCGGGAGCATCAATTAATAAAATATCAGTACCTTCCATTAATCTAGATAATGCATCTTCTAAACGGTCTAATTTAACATTTCGAAGGCCCTCTAAAGATATACCTGCAGGTACAACTCTAACCCCACTAGGTCCCTCATAAATCGCATCTTCTATTGAAGCTTCACCAGCCAGTACTTCATGTAAAGTTACTGATTTTCCTTCCATACCTAAAATAAGTTCCAGATTCGCCATTGCGATATCTGCATCTAAAACCACTACACTTTCCCCAAAAGTAGATAGTGAAACTCCCAGGTTGGCAGTGATGGTTGTTTTACCAACCCCTCCTTTACCTGAAGCAACAGTAATAACCCTGGTCATTTAATACCTCCTGATTACTCTCTCATAAATATTTGTGAATTCAAATAGCTTTGAATCAATATAACGATATTATAATAATTTATAGATATCTCAATACTTAAATAGTCATCTATAACTTAAGTCATTGATTGGAAATAAACGATGCAAAAGCAAAAAATCAATGAATATTAAAAATATAAAAATTCAAATTAATCATCTAAAATATAAAAATAATAGAAAAAGTATTTTAAATTATTAATTATTAGTGAACAATTTCAATATTAATATCAAAATTCTCTACAATTTGTGGATACTCTCTAAAACTTTTACGTATCTCCATTTCCACAATATCCAAAACTTGATATTTTAGATTTTCTATAACTTTAGATTCACCCATGATCCTAGAAAAAAGACCTTTTCCTTCATATTC
>DAWK01000130.1 GCA_002509745.1 Methanobacteriaceae archaeon UBA349
CAGAAGATGATAAAGTTGAAAATGGCGAGATACCTAACTGGGTTTATATGGCTTTAGCAGCAGGAATTATAATTGCTGCTGTTGCAATTAAAAAGCCAGAATGGGGAACAGCAATATTAAACGGTTTGAGAACTTTATGGAATACAATGAGATATTTCGGTGGTTCAACAAGATACTTTGCGGAAAAAGTTTTAAAACCAAATGTTAAGAATATATTTAAATTAACAGGTTCTGAAGATTCTTTTAATTCATTTTCAGCGATATTGGATGGTTTAAACCCTAATGTTGGTTCAACAGTTGTTAAATGGGTTTTGAAAAATGGATTAAATAAGATAGTGTCTAAGATTGCCCCTGATTTTGCTCCATCAATAGAATCCTCAATGGGAATGGTAATAGATGTGGTTTTCAGTGGGATAAATTTAGCAGAATTTGCTAATGATCCTCTTGGGAAAATTGAAAATATAATAAATATTTTTAATCCATATCATGGTGATAAGCAAGATGATATATTGGGTCTTACAGATCCAAGACCTTTTGGTTAATATAATAATAAATGTTTAATTATAATTAATTTATGAGGTAATCTTTATGGGTTGGTCGGATCCGCCGGAAGTTCGGTTTGCTGAAAAGTTGGAAAAAAATTTAACTGAATTAGAAAATTTGGATATAGCTGGTTTAAATGAGGTTATTTCTGAAATCAGAAATTTGGGAAAAGAGGCTTTCTATAAAAGGCTTATTAATGCTATTAAATTGAAGAAAAAGATTTATGTATCT
Source organism: Methanobacteriaceae archaeon UBA349 (assembly GCA_002509745.1). Lineage (GTDB taxonomy): Archaea > Methanobacteriota > Methanobacteria > Methanobacteriales > Methanobacteriaceae > UBA349. Next base: position 775 of record DAWK01000130.1, read on the forward strand.
GGTGCGAAATATTCTCGCGAAGAAGGTAGACAAATAAAATTATTAATGCTAGGTCACGATATTCTAACCAATTCTACACTTTATATGCCCTCTAAAATGGACATTATACACTTTGATCATTTTTATACCACTTATGTTTTCTTGGAGCGGGTTTATTATATGTGTTCTGGCGAGAAACTTGAACGTGAAGATCTATTGAACATAAATTTCAGTGGACTAACTGAAAAAATCATGTTCGCTTTAGATAACTTCGACGAAATCAAAAAAATACCAGAAATCGACGAAGAATTCTTCTTAAAACTCAAAGGACTAAAATGGCAAGATAACGAAAGTGATGAACTATACAAAAATTTAACTGATTCTATGTTTTTTGTAAGTGAAACAATATTCGGATCGGGATTCTTTGGAGGTCGTCCGGGAGGTTTTACGGGCACTGAAATGTTTTTTACTTTATTTTTAGCTGGTTGCAGTGCTATTAATTACGGTAGGGATGAAATTAATCAGTTTGATATAGTCCGGGCGTATAAAACTTATTTTAAACTCTTAAAAACTGATATAACTATTTACAAGGCAGATCCTAATCTTGCTCATGAATCTGGTTTCATAATATCTGAGACAAAAGGTGCTGGTTATCTGGTTTGTGATAAATGTAACAGTTATTATAAATTAGAATCTGATGAATCAGCCAATGATTTTGAGGATACTTGTGAATGTGGTGGCCATCTAGTTTATAAAAAGGAAATTTAATCCATTCTACAAACCAACGTAGAAAATATAGGGCCCCTAATATCAATTTCTTTATTATTCCCAGTAATATAATTCAAGGCCACATTATCTAGCTGTAGGTTTATGTCAGAAAGTGAGCGGGCAATGGTGCTTCTAATTTTAATTTCATCCATTCCACTAACTACCATTTCTTCTACTTTGTAGGCGGCTTGAGCAGCAAGAGCCTCTAAGTAACTGGTATTAATTGGAATTCCCTTACTCATGGCCTCTTTTATCAGAGGATCATCTAATTTTCCTTCTACTGGAACGCCTACAATATTGCCTTGATAAATGTAAACCTGATTTTTAGCGGCAGGCCCTAAAAGTCGGGTGTTGGATTCTTCTTCTACGGCTTTTAAAGTAATATTTTTGCCTAAAAATTCTCCAGAGAATATGGTAAATTCGCAGGGTGATTCTGCCGATGCATTTTCACTCCAGACAGAAATTATGTTTTCCATGAGGACCTTACCTTCTTCAGTGACCGGATAATAATTTATACGCAGCATGGTGGCCAAATCACGATCAGTGAGTTCCCATTTACCATATATTTGGGGATAAACCATTTCCCTAATGTCATTGGCCTGATTCAGGACCATGGCCATTCTTTCAGCACCTACTCCCAGGTTCATGACCTCTTCATCAATACCATATTTGGAAAGGGCAATAGGGGAATACAATCCAAAGGTGGCAATTTCTATCCATTCTTTTAGCTTGGGGTGGTATCCATAAACCTCAGTTTGGGTTTCAGGAATGTAATATTTGGATTTTTTCTCATCCGGAAGGAACTTAAACTTGGAAAAACCAAAATATTCCAGTAAACTTTCAGAAATGGCCTTACCCACATCTAGGGAAACTTCTTCATCCACTACTACGCAGGAAGCTGAATGATAAGTCATCAAGTGACTTGAATCTTCGCGTTGTTCTCTTCTAAAACATCTATCAATAGAAAATAGTTTAAGGGGTAATTTAGAATGATTATGGGCATTTTGTAATGATATAAACCATCC
>DAWK01000184.1 GCA_002509745.1 Methanobacteriaceae archaeon UBA349
ATTGTCATGTTGTGAAAATAACTGCTCAGGATATAGATAATTTACGGGCCAAGGATGTCAATTTAAATGAAATTGAAAAAATTGCCATGATGAAAATTATTAACATGGCCCAAGCCGATTCGGTTATTATTGATTCTGTAGATGTTGATCCGGCAAGACTTACCCGTCAAATTAAGGAAGTTGTAGGTGATGAAATGGATGTCATGTCAGAGCACGGGGCTGATGATAAATATATTCCTGTGGCTGCGGCATCCATTGTGGCTAAAGTCGAAAGAGATATTGAAATTGAAAAATTAAACCGACAATACAAAAAAATGGGGGGTATGGGTTCTGGATATCCTAGTGATCCAAGAACAAAGGCTTTTTTACAGAAATTTGAGTATGATGAGCTTCCAGATTTTGTTAGAAAATCATGGGCCACTGTAGAAAAACTTAAAAACAAAAAATAGTTCATATCGGATAAATTATAGTAAATAATTAAATATTAGCTTTTTAAAACTAGTTTAATGTATTTTCAACTATTAAAAACCAAAATTAAATATTTATAAAACTTTTTAAATCAACCATAAAAACACTATTTTTAAATACTAATTTATTATAGCATCATCTATCTAAAATATTAAATAAATCTAAAAAATGAACTTTATCTGAAATCATTATAAAATTAATTAATTTATCTTTAATATTTTTTGAGATATTAAGAAGATTATTTAATGAATTATTAGATATTAACCGGATTATCTTAAAAATTAAAATCAATAAGAATAACTGATAATGAATAAATTAACTCATTAAAGGAGATATTATGATATTCGACTTCTTTACCAGTACTTTTGGCACCATTTTAGAAATGTTCAAAAATGGGGGAATAATAACTTATATTATTGCTATAATTGGAATTTATGGTCTTATTACATCTCTTGAAAAGATTCACTATTTAAGAAAAATTTCTAAAGCAAGCACACCTCAGATTATTAACACGGTCAATGATGCGATGGAGCGTGGCGGATCACTAGAAGCACTAAAATCTATTGGCCACTATCAAAATCCAGTTTCTAGAATAATTTCTGAAGCTCTAAAAATAGGATATAGAAATAAATCTGAAGTTGAAGATGCGATGGAAAGGGTTTTCATCGTTGAAATGAGTGTAATGACTAAGGGTTTAAGCATGCTTAGGACCATAATCGAAATTGCCCCTCTTTTAGGTCTTATTGGTACGGTGATTGGTATATGGTACACTTTTAAAGCCATGGGTATTGGTGGAAACTCTTCAGGTATGGCTGAAGGAATTTATATAGCATTAATTACGACCATAGCTGGATTAGCTGTAGCTATAATATTATTACCTCTCTATTCATACATTACGGGACTTATTGAAAAAGAAATGGATAAAATTGAATTGGCAAAGAAAATGACTAACTGGGGATATGCTACTATGAGATTAATGGTAGATACGGATATTCCTTGTGCAGTGGATGCTCTCCGGGATTCTGATGGTATTGTAAATGTCAAGGAAATAAATGAACCTGAATCTAATATATGGGTTGCTTTTAAACCAAGTATGCTGGAGAAAAGTATCAACAATATCATTTTAGAAAAATGTAATGCTAGTGCTGAAATTGTGGAAAGTAAATTAAAACAATAATAAATCTAAAAGATTATAATTAGAAAAATAACTTAAAACAAAATAAATTTTGTTATAAACTACAAAAAATAATTAATAACTTAATTAAATATTAAAAACTAATTTAGTTTATAATCATTAAAGGGGTTCAAATGGCAATAGACGTTGATAAGTACCGAAAAAAGCTTAAAGGAAATAATCCTCGCTTCAATATGGTACCTTTCATTGACATTCTTTTTACTATATTGATATTTGTAATAGTTACTAGCAGCTTTCAAGCAGCAGATACTTCTTCCTCAGGTAAACCTCAGCAAACAGAAAGTATGGGTCCTTCCGACTATTATCTTATACCTGTGGCTGGATTAGAAACAGTAACTGTAAATGGGGTTAATGTGTCCAATTTAATTAAAGATAGCTCTATTGCAGTACATACTCGTGTAATTGATGAGGGGGAGATCATTATAAAGCCTAAAAATAAGATGATTATCATTACTACGCCTCCAGGCATGTCTGTGAACGAGGCGGTTAAATCTCCTAGTAATATATGATCTTCTAAAATAATTCAATTCAGATATTTATTAAAAATTAAAATTTATTTAATTAAGTTTACTTTAATTTGCATAATGTTTTTACAATTTAAGTAGAGTAATTGGTGAAAAAATGTATCTTGGTAGAATTTTATCCGTCGGAAATAATGATAATGGGTCTTATGTAGCATATAGGGTTTCAAGCAGATCTTTTCCAAATAGAATGGCCAAATCCTTTGAAGATAGGGTGGCCATCATTCCTAAAGAAGGACATGAAAAGGATGTTTTTGTAAATCCTTACATAGCATATAATTGTATAAAAATAGTTGATGATATTGCTGTTGTTTCTAATGGATCTCATACTGATGTAATTGCAGATAAGATTTCTGTAGGAATGAATATTAGAGATGCTCTGGCATTATCTTTAATGACTATGGACTATGAAAAAGACGACTTCAATACTCCAAGAATCGCTGGAGCAGTTACTAAATCTGGCGAAGCTTATATTGGTATTGTTACTCACGAAAATTTGATTGTTGAGAAAGTTCCTGAGGGAGAATCATGTTACATATCTACTTATGAACACATTAAACCCAATAAAGTCGAATTTGAAGCATCTAACTCTCAAGAAGCCTCAGAATTCATCATGAATAAAGGCAAATTTGAAGAATTCACTAATCCGGTAACTTCTGCAGCGGCCTTTTTAGGGAATAAATGGGAATTAAGTTCAATTTAACTAATTCCTCTAAAATATTGCTTTATTTAATTGATGGGAAAGTAAAATACAATAATTATAATAAAATACTTTTTAACGGTGTTTCAATGCAAATCCAATTAATAGGCCTTACTGAAATTCCTCTGGTAAATGAGGGAGATAATTTGCAAGAGTTAATTCTTAAATCCACTAACCTGCAGGGAATAACTCTGAATGATGGTGATATTCTGGTAGTTGCTGAAACATTAATCTCTAAGGCTGAAGGGAATTTTATTGATTTAGAATCCATTGTTCCAAGTACCAAAGCTATGGAGCTGGCTGAAAAAACAGGTAAAGATCCAAAACTAGTTGAAGCAATAATTCAAGAATCCAATGAAATTATTAGAGTAGGGCCTGATTTCATCGTATCTGAGACTAAACATAGTTTTATTTGTGCCAATGCCGGAATTGATGAATCCAATGTGGATGAAGGAAAAGCCACTCCTATACCCATTAATCCTGATAAAAGCGCATTGCAATTGAGAAATAATCTTGAGAATAGTACTCAAAAGGATCTCGCAGTAATTATTTCAGACACCCAGGGTAGGCCTTTCAGAGAAGGCGCGGTTGGGGTTGCTATAGGTGTTTCTGGAATAAATTCGCTCTGGAATCGTCAGGGTGAAATTGATTTATATGGTCGGGAACTTCAAACCACTCAAATAGCAGTAGCAGATGAATTAGCTGCTTCAGCATCTTTAATAATGGGCCAGGCCGATGAAGGAATACCTGTTGTTATTATAAAAGGATATAATAATTTTAATAATCTTAGGAATGTAGTAGGTGGGGCTAAATCTCTGATAAGGCCTAAAAAATTTGATGCATTCCGTTAAAAGTTAATTATTTTTTATAAACTCAATAAAATAGTTAATAATCTAGAAAATCAAATGAATGAAACAATAAATTTTATATTACATTCAATTTCTATTACAATATACTCTTGATTGAAATTATTAGATTTTATTTAAATTTTGTAATTTTAGAATATTAGAATTAAAATTAGAATAATGGAATTAAAACTAATACTAAAATAACAATTTCTAGATTTAACAATAAGAAAAAATATTAAGATTAATTTTAAAAAAGAGAGATTTAAATGATCACAGTATTATCTGGTGGCACGGGAACTCCTAAATTAATTCAAGGAATCAAAGAGACTATTAATCCTTCTTTAATTAATGTGGTAGTAAATACTGTGGAAAATGATTATTTCTCTGGAGTTTATGTAACTCCGGATATTGACACGGTTCTTTATACTCTATCAAATTTAATAAACGATGAAACCTGGTATGGGCTGAAAGATGATACATTCATTACTAATGAAAAATTAAATGAATTTGGTTCTCCAGAGCTGTTGCGAATTGGAGACCAGGACCGAGCTTTGAAAATACAAAAAACAATGCTTATAAAAAATCATTCTCTCTCCCAAGCAGTTGATATTCAAAGAAAAGCCCTTAAAATCAAAGCAATGATTCGACCCATGAGTGATGAGCAATCTGAGATTAAAATTCTAACTCCTCAAGGAGAAATGAGTTTTCATCAGTTTTTAATTAAAGAAAAAGCTGAACTGGATGTTTTAGAAGTGGTTTATAATTATGTGGAACCGGCTCCGGGAGTAATAGAATCAATTGAAGAATCTGAAATAGTGATTATTGGGCCTTCAAACCCGATTACTTCTATAGGTCCCATAATATCAATGAATGGTGTGAAAAAAGCACTGAAAAAAGCTTATGTCGTGGGAATTTCGCCCATAATTGGTAATTTGCCAGTTAGTGGCCCCGCGGCTAAATTTATGGAAGCAGCGAACCTACCTGTCTCATCAGTAGGTGTTTGTTCCATGTATGCAGATTTTTTAGATAAGTTTGTTATTGACCCTGATGATACACTTTTAGAGAAAGAAATAGAAAA
>DAWK01000072.1:0-60924 GCA_002509745.1 Methanobacteriaceae archaeon UBA349
GATTTTCGATGTGGCATCAAGCATCCGGCGGCGGGGCTCGAAAACTTTTCCTACAATTAAAGGACTTTCTTTCCGAACCCCTATAATTTTGCCTGGCTCATCCGTAGATATAACTGCAATAGCATATGACCCATGGATCATTTCCAGAGTTTTCCGTACTGCAATCTCCAGATCAAAGCCTTGATCCATGAATTTTTCTATTAAATGCGGAATGACTTCCGTATCTGTATCCGACTTGAATATATGGCCTTCTGATTCTAAATTATTTTTTAATTCTTTATAATTTTCAATTATTCCATTATGAACTACTGCAATTTTGCCATTGCAATCTGTGTGAGGGTGAGCATTCTTCTGAGTAGGAACACCATGAGTAGCCCATCTTACATGTGCAATACCCATATTTCCCGGTAAATCAGAAAGTTTCACGTTCTTTTCAGCTTCACTGATTTTTCCTTTATCTTTTCTGATATTAATCTTTGAAGATGACGTAGCAATACCTACAGAGTCATAACCCCTATATTCTAACTTTTTTACGCATTCTAAAAGTACTGGAGCTGCTTCATCATCTTTTAAGATACATCCAACTATACCACACATCATTTCACCTATAAAGGCATCTTTGGCCTCATAAAATTTTAAATATTATTTATTATAATTTAGATTAAATATTATATTATAAATTTAGAAATATTTTATTCATTTAATTCTTATGATAATTTATATAATAATTTTATTTAATGATATCATTATATTACTTAAATCACAATATATCTCTATAATTGGATTTACACATATATAAGCCTTTGAGAACAAATAGAAAAATGGAGATAGTATGAGGATAAAAGTTGGAAAATTAATCTACAGTGGTAAAGCGAAGGACGTTTATGAAACTGACCATTCTGACAAAGTAGTTGTTAAGTTTAGAGATGATATAACTGCCGGAGACGGTGAAAAAAAGGATAGTCTTCAACTCAAGGGTTATTACAATTCTATTATCTCTTCTAAATTATTTGAAGTTTTAGAAGCAGAAGGAATAAAAACTCAGTTCATTGAGCTGATTAAACCGGGTGAAATGCTTTCACACAAGCTGAAAATGATACCTTTAGAGGTAATCACTCGGAATATAGCAGCCGGGAGTTTGCTAAGGAAATTTCCTTTTGAAGATAAACAAGTTTTTGAATCCCCCATTATACAAATGGATTATAAAAACGATGAATTTCATGATCCAATGTTAAATGACGATATAATCATAGCTTTAAATCTTGCTACTAAAGAAGAGTTGGATTCAATTAGAGAAATAACTCTAAAAATTAATAAAACCTTGAAAGAGTTCTTAGCAAATAAAGGTATCAGCCTTGTAGACTTTAAAATTGAATTTGGTTATGATAAAAACCAAAATATAGTTTTAGGAGACGAAATAAGTCCAGACACTTGCCGTTATTGGGATATTGAAACCTGTGACGTCCTTGACAAAGATTTATTTAGAAAAGGGGAATGCGGAGTAATGGATGCTTATAAAAAGGTTGCTTCCATGATTCTAGACCCAGAAGATCTTGAAAAGTATGGACTAAAAGAAATTTAATCTTATAATTAAAAAAATAATATAATTAAATTTATTTAATGGTGGTTTAATGAAATACGACGTAGAAGTTAAGATAAGTTTGAAGAAAGGAATGTTAAACCCAGAAGCATCTACTATTCAACGTGCCCTTGCACTTCTAGGGTATGAAGTTCAAGATACAGATACTGTTGATATAGTAAAATTCACTATGGACGAGGAAAATCAAGCAGATGTTGAAAAAGAGGTAGAAGATATGTGTCAACGTTTGTTATGTAATCCAGTTATTCATGATTACCAAATCCAGATAGTTCCATTAAGTTGATCTGAATTTGTATATGATTGAGGAATATAATTTCAAATCCTTAAGTTTAAATTAAGAACAGAAATATTAGAATAATTTATTCAAATTAACTAAGTAAATAAGAGGACAAATAATGAAAGTAGGAGTAATAAGGTTACCTGGCTCTAATTGTGATCGAGATGTTTATCATGCTCTTGAACTTGCCGGTGGAGAACCAGAATATATTTGGTGGAACCAAAAAGATCTCTCCAATCTTGATGCGGCAGTGATTCCCGGTGGATTTTCCTATGGAGACTATTTAAGAGCTGGAGCAATAGCAGCTATAACACCAGTAATTGAAGGAATAAAATCTCTGGCTAAAGAAGAAAAACCCGTTTTAGGCATATGTAATGGTGCTCAGATACTAGCCGAAGTTGGATTGGTACCTGGAGTATTCACCGTGAACGAAAATCCTAAATTTAATTGCCAGTGGAGTGAAATGAAGGTTAAAACCACTCGAACTCCATTTACCAGCATTTATAATAAAAATGAAGTTATAAAAATGCCGGTGGCCCATGCCGAAGGCCGTTATTTTAACGAAAACCTGGAAATGGCTAAGGATAATGACCAGATTGTTTTACAATTCGAAGGAGAAAATCCTAATGGTTCTCTGGAAGGAATCACCGGTGTTTGTGACGAAACAGGACGAGTTTGTGCAGTAATGCCCCATCCAGAAAGGGCCTCTGAAATGATATTAGGATCAGACGATGGTTTAAAATTCTTTAAAGGAATTATTAATTATTAGATAATTAGAATAAGATTATTGAGTTTAAAAGTGCAATTTAATGGTTATTTAATAATCCAATTAAAATAATATTTAATCCATCAAAATCTATTTTTATTAAAAAATGTTAGATTTATAAAAATTAAAAATTGTCCGTAAGTATATTAACCATAATAAAAAAAAAAATTTAAAATTAATTATATAAAAAAATTATAATTATATCCTTTATTTAAAGCTGGTGAGGAAATGGTAGTACATTTAGTAGGTGCAGGTCCAGGAGACCCGGAATTAATTACTCTTAAAGCTGTCAAAGCATTAGAAAAAGCAGAAGTTGTTATTTATGATAGATTGGCCAATGAAGAAATATTAAAACACGCCCCCAACGCCAAGCTTATCTATGTGGGTAAAAAGGCAGGAGAGCACTATAAAACCCAGGAAGAAATAAATCAAATTCTAGTTAATGAAGCAAAAGCTTATGATGAGGTTGTAAGGCTAAAAGGCGGAGACCCATTTGTATTTGGTCGTGGAGGAGAAGAAGTTCTGGCCTTGCACGAGGAAGGAATATCCGTAGATATGATTCCTGGAGTTACATCCGCCATTGGAGTTCCAACCACTGCTGGCCTCCCAGTGACCCATAGGGGAGTAGCAACATCATTTACTATTGTTACTGGCCATGAAGACCCAACTAAAAAAGAAAAACAGGTAAAATGGGATTATACTGCAGATACCATTATTGTTTTAATGGGAATTGGTCAAATAAAAGAAAATACTCAGGAAATGATGAAGTATAGAGATCCTAAAACTCCTGTTTGTATAATTGAAAATGGTACAACTCCTAAGGAAAGAATAGTAATTGGGACGCTAGATAACATCTCTGAAAAAGATATTAACACCCCCGCAATTTTAATTGTAGGAAATGTAGTGGATGTTTACCAAAAAATGAAAAAGTAAGCAGAAACTGAGTTATTTTATATCATATATTCTTTATAAAAAACAACTTCCTAAATTATTTAAACTTAACATTCAAGCCCTTTATTTTATTTTTAATATTTTTTAATTACTTATAATGGCCATTTAATTAATTAAAGGAGAATAAAATGTCTAAAACTTTAAATAATAAAGTAATAGTCATCACACGACCTATAGAACGCTCCAAATTTACATTTGATATTGTTAAAGAATTTGGAGGAGTTCCATTAGTAGTTCCTACCTTGGAATTGAAATTTACTTATACTACTACTTTGAGGAGACTGTTAAAACAACTCAAAGAATTAGACTGGCTAATATTCACTTCTCCAGCTTCATTAGAATCTATTTTCAATTTTTGTCCAGACCTAAAAGAACATCTAAATCCCCAGTGCAAAATTGCAGTTATTGGACCCAAAACCAAACACATTGTAGAATCTAAAGGATTAACTACAGAAATAATGCCCTCAGAATATACTGCAGAGGGTTTATTGGATTCATTTTTAGAATATGATCTAGAAGGCAAAATTATTGGAATACCAAGCACTCCGGCCGCACGTGATGTGTTACCTACAGAATTAACTAAAATGGGAGCACATGTTTTCGTAGCAGAGACTTATAAATCAATAGTTCCTGAAGAAAACGATTTAATAGAAGATTTAATAAAAAAAATTCTAGATAAAAAAATATCTGCTATTACATTCACCAGTCCATTGACAGTTAAGAATCTATTTAATCTAGTAGAAAAAGAACATAAACCCGATTTTATCAAAATATTATCCAAAAAAGAAGTATTAGTGGCAGCAATTGGTCCTATAACCGGAAAAACATTACAAGAATATGGAATTAATGCTTTAATTCCTGAAAAGTACACGGTGAAAGATATGATGCTGAAATTGTTTGATAACTTATAGTGGAAATAATTGTTTAATTAATATTTTTAAGATATTATAGATAGAACGTGTATAATCCTTTATAACAATTAAATGTAAAAATTATATTAAATAAATAATCATACATCCGAGTATTATATCAAATTATAATAATATCGCTAAAATAATACTAATTATCTGGAGGATACATATGAAAACAATTATTTGGCCAGTTTATATAGATTCCACAAGAACTAAAAAAGAAGGAAGGAAAATATCCAAAAAGGATGGTGTTTCATCCCCTCGATTAGGTGAAATTTCTAGAGCTGCGCGAAAACTGGATTTAAAACCAGATACGGAAAATGATAAGTCTTATCCTGGCCTTTGGTGGGAATCAACAGGCCGGATAGTAGTAGAAAGAGAAGAAATCTCAAAAAAAGACCTTCTTTTAAAAATTAGTAATATGATTAAAGGTACTAGATCAAATTAAATCAAATTATCGGTTTGGATGATAAATTTATGGTATCACTTATAATATTTCTTTATTTATTAAATAATAAGTTATAACATCCTAAAACAGAAAATAACTTAAAATTAGCTAAACTTTTAATTTTTCAAAAATTATCATTCACCCACTAAAAAATTAGGAGAAATAATTTGAAAACACAAGTGCCCCTGCCTATGGAAAAAGAATTTACTAAAGCCCAGAAATTGGTAGAATCTGCAGAAGATATAAAAATTTATAGCCATATTGATTGTGATGGGATAACTGCCGGCGCAATTCTATCAACTATGCTTGATCGGATGGGTAAAGAACATGAAGTAGAATTCATTAGTTTAGATAAAATTGATGAACTTAAACTTGAAAATGAACTCACCATATTTTCTGATTTGGGATCTGGCCAGGCAACCGAAAAATTATCAACATCATCATCTAAAATACTAATTTTAGACCATCACCCATCATTAAGAGGCCCTAATTTTAATAATTCTACTGTTCAAGGAAAATTCCTGGAAATAAATCCGCTTTTCTATGGTATTGAAGGCTCAAATGAAATTTCTGGAGGAGGAATGTCATATCTATTGGCCCGTGCATTTGGCCATACGGATTTAAGTTGGATGGGAGTATTATCTGGGGTAGGGGACATGCAAAATAGCCTTTCAGGAAAATTAGAAGGTCTAAATAGCATGATACTACAAGAAAGTATCAATGAAGGATATGTAGAGTCCATAAAAGATATTTCAATTTATGGTAGACAAACTAGACCATTATTTGTAGCTTTATCTTATTTTGGAGATGTTAATCTCCCCATCACTAATAACAAAACAGAAGCAATTTTATTGCTTAATAAATTAGGCATAGAAAAGAAAAATGGTAAAAATCAGCGCTCACTTTGTGATTTAACCCCTGAAGAAAAAGGAAAATTGTTTTCTGAACTGGTAAGAATGTTATCGAAGGAAGTGCCTGCAAAATACATTAAACACGTGCCTAAATTAGTTTCTGCAGAATCTTATGATTTTTTAAATGAAGAAAAATATACTCCTCTTAGAGATGCTAGCGAATTTTCTACAATAGTAAATGCGTGCAGTAGGAATAAAAGAGCAGATGTTGCATTAAAAATATTAAAAGGGAATCGAAATACAGCTATGGATGAAATGGAAATCTTATCTAAAGAACATAGAAGATATTTGGCCCAGAAAATAGAATTCATTGAAAATGAAGATATGATAGTTCCTATGGAAAATTTACAGTACTTTGAAGGTAATGGTATCAAAAGTGAGGTTATAGGGACCATAGCTGGAATGATCTTAAGTTATGGAGATTGGAAAAAACCTATCCTTGGTTTTACTCAGATAAGTGATGAAAATAGTGGTATTAAAGTCTCTCTTCGCTGTTCTAGACTTTTAGCATATGATGGAATTCATTTTGGACATATAATCCGGAAAGTGGCTGAAAAAGTTGGTGGGAGTGGAGGAGGGCATTCAGTGGCCTGTGGAGCTTACATACCTTCAAATAGTAAAGAAGAGTTCTTAAATGTTTTTAATAATTATTTAAATAATAAAATAAGTAATTAGTAAAAAGTTGAAAGGGGTTAAAATGAAAGTTTTCAAAAATAAAGGGGAATTAACACGTTTTCAGATACTTGGCGAAATTGCTAGAAATGAACCTCACCTAAGACAAAAGGATATAGGTAATAAGCTTGGAATAACTATCCAAGCTGTTTCAGAAAATATAAAAAGCCTTGTAGAAGATGGTTATGTTGAATCCGGTGGAGGTCGTTTCAGATATAAAATAACAAAAAAAGGTATTGAACGAATAAAAAAAGAAGCTCTGGCTCTTAGAAAGTATTCTGAAGAAGTATTAGATACTATGAATAGTTATAAATCTGTCTGGCCAGCTATTGCTGAGGAAAATCTTAATTCCGGAGAGGAAGTAGGACTTTTCATGAAAGATGGAACTCTGTATGCTTCGAAGAAAAAAGCTCCAGCACGCGCAGAAGTCTTAAAAGATTGTTTGGCTGGGGAAGATGTTGCTTTAATAGGTTTGGGCGGTACTATTGAATTAAAAACAGGTAATGTAGTCATATTAGTCCTACCAACCATAAATCAAGGTGGTTCCAATAAAACAGATCTGGATAAGGTCTTTGAAATCTATAAAAAAGGTTTTGATCGTGTTGGAATAATGGGAACTGTTTCTAGAGCAGTTGTTGATAAGTTGGAAATTAATATAGATTTTGAATTTGCAACGCCCCAATCAACCGTTGCTGCAGCAAAAAGAGGCCTTGACATCCTTGTATTTGCAGTTGGTAAAATGAAAAATAGTATAACACGTAGATTAGATGAAGAAGGAGTACATTATACGTTAGAAGATGTTACTAAAACTTGATTTAATTTTATTATTCTTAAAAAGAACTAAAATAAAAATTAATTAAAAGAGATGATGAAATTTTAATAAAATAAAAATGAATATTTAAAGGTCGTAAACTTCTTCAGGAGGTACTAAAGTGGCCCCACCATCATTTAATACTTCCATTAAAATATCTAAATCATCAGTACTTAGAAGCAATATTGCTTTATCTTTTTTTTCATGAACAAATGCATAAAGATATTCCAAATTAATATCTGAATCATTTAATATTTTCAATACAGATGCTAGACCGCCTGGCTGATCAGATAACTCAACCGCAACAACTTCCTTCATTTTAACTATAAAGTTATTTTTCTCAAGTAATTTCTTAGCTTTTTCAGGTTCCGGAACAATTAGCCTTAAAATACCAAAATCTGAAGTATCAGCTATTGATAAAGCTCGTATATTTATTCCACCACCGGCCAAAGTATTTAAAGCCGTCCAAAGTCTTCCTTTTTTATTTTCTAGGAAAATAGATAGTTGTTTTATTTTCATTTTTTTATCCCCTAATCGAATTTCCAATATTATCCCATAAAATATTTTAATTAACCAGAATTTACCCCTGATATTAAATTGTTATGATAATTAATTGGTAATCATAATCAATTATCTACAAATTAATTTATATGATTTTAATGTGCAGCGGCCTCGATTAAATGCAAAGTTTATTGGCTTAGTACATGTTTCGTTTGTCAATGACTCTAACTGCTTTACCTTCACTGCGAGGTAAACTTTTAGGTTCCACTAGAGTAATATTAACACGTATCCCAATCTCATTTTCAATGAAATTAGCAATCTTTTTCCTTATGGCCACCATTTCTTTTATTTCATCAGAGAATAAGCTTTCAGAAGTTTCAACCTTAACTTCCATTTCATCAAGGTTGTGCGGTCTAGTAACAATAATTTGATAGTGTGGTTCAACCCCATCAATTTTTAAAAGGGCTTTTTCAATTTGAGATGGGAAAACCGCCACACCTTTAACCTTTAACATATCATCAGAACGACCAGTTATTCTATCCATTTTAACTAAACTTCTGCCACAATCACATTTCTCATAGCGAAGTGAGGTTATATCTTTAGTTATAAAACGAATAACTGGCATTCCAATCCGGCTCAAAGTAGTTAAAACAAGTTCACCAGCATTTCCAGCATCCAAATTTTGAGAAGTATTAGTATCTATAATCTCCGGATAGAAATGATCTTCAAAAATATGCAATCCATTCTGTTGATTGCACTCAATGGCCACTCCAGGCCCCATAATCTCGGTAAGACCATATATATTAAATGCAGGTGCACCAAATCTTTTTTCGATTTCCTTTCTCATTTCATTGGTCCACATCTCAGCTCCAAAACCAATGGCCTTTAATTGAGAATTTTCAGGAACAAATCCTTCCTCCTCAGCAACCTCAGATAAATAAAGGCCATAAGAAGGTGTAAAAATCATTACTGTAGTTCCAAAATCAGTCATGATTTCAATCTGTCTTCTGGTTTGTCCTGTAGAAATAGGGATAACTGTAGCTCCGATTTTTTGGGCACCATAATGGACACCAAATCCTCCTGTAAAAAGACCATATCCATGAGTATTTTGAATAATATCCTCATCATCAACCCCCATCATAGTCAATCCCCGGGCCATAACTTCACCCCATAAATCCAGGTCTTCTCTGGTGTATCCAGATACAACCGGTTTTCCAGTAGTTCCTGAAGAGGTATGGACTTCAATAATATCTTTTTTAGGTACGGCAAACATTCCAAAGGGATAAACTTGCCTTAAATCATCTTTAGTGGTGAAAGGAAGCTTTTGAATATCTTCCAAAGATTGGATATCCTCTGGAAAAACACCCATATTTTGGAATTTTTTATTATAATAAGGAACATTCTCATAAGCTCTTTTGACAACATCCTGTAATTTTTTCAGTTGTAGGTCATTTAAGTCATCTCTAGACATGCATTCTGCTTTTTCATTCCAGACCATTTTATCAAATCCTGATTGAATCGAGTATAGCTGTAATCATTAATTAAGTAAATATAATCATTAACAATTTAATCTGCTAATATTATTCCTATAATCGAAATATAAACCATATAACAACAATTAACATTTTTATGTTTATTAAATTTGATTTTAAAGAATATTTAAATGAATAGCTTAATTTTGCAAATTTTTAAACAACATAATTTGTTAACAATAAATTATGTTTAGGTGCAAATAACTATTAAAACGTTTCTTATAATAAAATAAAAATAAAAAGAATTAACTTAAAAATATGCTAATTGAAAAAAATTTAAAAAATAACTAAAATAACTAAAATAACAAATCATTGTTAAAAATAAAATTAAAATAAATTAAAGAATTAAAAAAGTCACAAAGGAGAATTCAACCATATTTCAGTCCTTTTATTGACTTCTTCCCAGTTAACAATATTCCAGAAAGCCGCTACAAAATCCGGCCGGACATTTTTATAGTCCAGATAGTAGGCATGTTCCCATACATCCAGAACCATCAATATTCTGAAGTTTGGAATAACATTAACATTGTGTTTTTCAATTTGCATGATAAAAAGACGGTCAGTCCTACGACAAAGAGTTAATGCGGCCCATCCTGATCCTTCTGCTCCAATTGCTGCTTGAGAAAATTCTTTTTTAAACCTTTCAAAACTTCCAAAATCTTTTTCAATATACTTGGCCAGTATGCCCTCTGGTTCTCCTCCAAACTTATCTGCAGGGCCTAAATTCCCCCAGAATAATCTATGAAGTACAAAACCTCCCACATGAAATGACAGTTCCTTGGCAACTGCTTTTATATCAAAATCTTCACCTTTTTCTCGAGTTTCATCAAATTTCTTTAATAATGCATTTGCTCCATCCACATAGGCTTGGTGATGCTTTTTATGATGAATAGATAATTGTTCTTCAGAAATATAAGGTTCTAAATCTTTATATCCATAAGAAAGCTCGGGAAGTTCGTAAAATTTTTTTTCCATTTTAACACCTCAATACCGTTTATTATTTATTAAAACTAATTAATAATCTAATTTATTGAGTTCTGATACGATTGACCTTTAATCTGTTGAGTTATTAATTAAAACCATTTAATTAAAAATAAAAAAATAATGTGGCCTTAATCACCATTTATAATAATTTCTATGGCATAACCACCAATCATAGCAAGTATGTTGCTCTTTTCGTTTTTTTACAGACTCTACGTCAGATGGTGGAGGTATTATAAGACCTTTACCGATTAACTCATTATTTGGCCAGTTAGCAGGTATGGCCACCCCTTTTTCCTCAATGTTATTAAATCCTTCAATCATACGCAGAATTTCATCCATGTTCCTGCCTAATTCTTGAGGATAATACAATATAGCACGTATTATACCCTTAGGATCCATAATAAACACTGCTCTAACCGTATTAGTAGGTCGGGCCGGGTGAATCAAACCCAATGTATCCGCTACTTTACCAGTATCTGCAATTACTGGGAATGTAATTTCTGTGTCCAGATTGTCTTCAATCCATTCTATCCATTTCAGATGCGAGAAAATCTGATCAATGCTTAGGCCAATCAATTCACAGTTGAATTTTTTAAATTCATCATAGCGCTTCTGGAATGCAACAAACTCCGTAGTACACACTGGTGTAAAATCTGCCGGATGAGAAAATAAAATAAACCATTTACCCTTAAATGCTTTGGGAAGTTTCATCATTCCCTGAGTTGTTTGAACTTCCATTTTTGGAAATTTATCTCCTATTAATGGCATTCCTCGACCTTTTTTCTTAATTTTTCTTACTTCATATACTTTATCTCCCATTTAAAGCCCCCTTTAATGGTTTAATACTATTAATTAATATAATTAATATATTTGTAATTATTTTTATTTATAATTTCGTTGTGGAAGTGTAAATTAATAAAATTAAGTTTTATAAAATAAATGAAGTCTTAAAAAAATAGAAAAAATAATGGAATATGATGAATAATAGAATGGAAATGGAACTAGAAAAATAAAAAAGTTAGAAATAAGTAAATATTTAAGTAAATAATCTATTTCTGTGCTAATGGTGGATTAAAGACACGAGTAGCCAATTCAGCATCCACCATTAAAAGGCCACTGGAAGAATTTCCTGCCAAACGAACTTTTTGAAGTACTGCACCCACAGATTCCTCTTCTTCTACCTGTTCAGCAACATACCATTGCAGAAAATTGTTGGTAGCATGGTCCTTCTCATCCATGGCCAGATTTACTAAATTATTAATTAATCCAGTAACCTTTTTTTCATGTTCCAAAACACGTTCAGAAACATCTAAAGGAGATTCCCAATCAAATGGAGGTTTTTCAATTGTGTCTAAAGCAACCCGAGCACCTCTTTGCACCAAATAATCATAGAATTTCATGGCATGAGTCATTTCTTCCTGGGCCTGGACTCTCATCCAGTTAGCAAATCCAGGTAAATCCGAGTCCTCATAATAAGCAGCCATGGCCAAATATAAATAAGCAGAATACAATTCAGCATTCATCTGTCCATTTAAAGCATCTTGCATTTTTTCACTTACCATTTTAATCCCTCTTTTTTATTAATCTTAATTATTTGATTCAAATCCAATCTAATTTAAAAAACATCAATCAAACATCTACATATACTCTAAATTTTTATTATTGAACTAATTTGAGGAAATATTTGAATTAAAATAAAATATCTAAATAGAAAATTAAATAAAAAAATGAATGTTTAATTCCCCATTGTTTCTAAAATCTGATCTGCCAAATTATCTAACTTTTTAAAGTCTTTTTCTTTGGGTAAACCTTTTATTAATAGAGTTTCATGGTAATTAATTTTTAAATTATTTAATAGGCCCTTGATTTCATCTTCCATCATAGTTCCCCAGCCATAAGAACCAATAATCGCACCATAATTAAGTTTTGGTCTTAAAACATTTACCAGATAAAGAATTTGGGCCATGAAAGGATGTGGTTTAGTCAAAACAGTAGGTGCCGCCATTACTAGTGTAGATGAATCCACTAGATCTATTAAAAATTCTCCCAATTCCATCTTAGACAGATTAAATGGTTTTACTTCAATGCCCCTTTTAATCAGAGCATCTATCAAATATTTGGCCATTAATTCCGTACTTCCATGCATGGAAACATAAGGAAGAACTACTTGATTAGATGTCTCATTAGAAGCCCATTTTACATATAAATTCATAATTTCAGTAGGGTTTGAAATTAAAGGTCCATGTGAAGGTCCAATGATTTCAATTTCTAGGGATTCTATTTTCTTGAGATTATTCAATATCATAGGTCTAAAAGGCATCATGATTTCCGCATAATATCTTTTTGATGGAATTAAACTTGACATACCCTCTGGGCCAAATAATTCACTAGTGGCCAGGTGTGAGCCAAAAAAATCACAGGAAAAGAGAATTTCATCCTCTATTGCATAAGTCACCATAGTATCTGGCCAGTGCACCCATGGAGTAAAAATAAATTTTAAAGTTTTATCACCTAAAGATAGGGTTTCTCCATCTCCAATAACTTTTAATTTTGCATTAGAAAGTTCAAAAAAGCTTTTAAGAAGTTTTTCACATTGAGGATTAGTTACAATAACTGCGTCTGGAAATTTTTCCAGAACTGCTGGAATGGAACCAGAGTGGTCCTGTTCAGCGTGATTAGAAATAATATAATCTATATTTAAGCCTGTTTCATCCAGGTTATCCAATAATTCTTGTGTTTTTGAAGGGTCAACTGTATCGATTAATGCAGTTTTATTTGTTCCCTCCACAATATAAGAATTATAAGAAGTACCCTGTGGAAGGGGTATTAACTCATCAAACAGTTTTCTATCCCAGTCAATAGCTCCAACAGAGTAGATTCCACTTTTTATAATTCTAACAGCCATTTCAATCCATCTTTTTGAATTGATCTTTTCCTACACCACAAATGGGGCAGACCCAATCATCAGGAATGTCTTCAAAAGAAGTTCCAGCCTCTACTCCAGAGTCTGGGTCTCCATTTTCAGGATCATATATGTAACCACACATTTCACAGATATATTTAGCCATATTTTTACCTCCGATACTTAAATTAATTATATTTGATTAAAAAATCAATTTTAATATTTTAATTTTTATTCTAATTAATTTCTAGTTTTTGCTTAATATTATGCCTAATTAAGTATTTAATTAGTTCTTTAAAGCAATAAACATTCTTTTGGGTGCTCCACAAGATGGACACTTCCAATTAGCAGGTAAATCTTCAAAAGAAGTCCCAGGTTCAATATTAGATCTAGATTCACCCTTTTCGGGGTCATATATATAGCCACATAATTTACATTTGTATCTTTTCATCTAAACACCCTTTTTAATCTTTGAGTTGATAATAAATGATTATAATTGAATTATCTGTAAATTCATATATTTATCTTCCATTATTTATTTTATGAATTTTATTTAATCTGTAAGAACCTTAATTTTCCCGCGCCACATTTAGGGCAGTGCCAATCATCAGGAAGTTGTTCAAATTCAGTTCCAGGACTAACACCTGAACGAGCTTCACCCGATTCAGGGTCATAAATATATTTACAAACTCGACATTTATATCTCATTTTTTTTACCTCAGCTTAGTGAATAAAAAATATTTTATTAGATATAATTTTTAGATGTATCTATATTGGACTTTAAAATGTTTATAAATATCGGTAAAAAATATTTTTCGTATTTAGTCTTGATTTTTAAATAAGGATAAAAATAACTCCTAATTAATTGAATATCGGTTCATTTGCTAAAATATTTCATTCTAAACACATTAAAGCCCACCACACAAACTATAAACGCTATTTTAAGATAAATACTAATTGGGGCAAAAATTGCAATTGCTAGCAATAAAATTCCCACTAAACTGTGTGTAAGCCAATTTCTCCAATCTAAAAAATAGTTTTTAATGCCATTTATTATTTTATTCATATAAACACCCATATTAATGAATCAAATTCTCTAAATAATTAATTATCACAGATACTGTAATTTATTATATTAGAATTCATTATATATTATATTTTTCGATATATCAATTATGGATATATTAAACTATTTAAAAACATGGTAAATATATTTAAATTATATTATTATGAATATCTATTCAGATTAAAAAAGAATATTAAAATTAAAAAGAATTACTTAACAAGTAAAACAGGTACATCAACTGTTTTTAAAGCATTTTCGGCCACACTGCCCATTAAAATTTTTTCAATACCAGAACGCCCATGTGACCCGATAACCACCATATCGGCATGAGATTTTTCAGCAATTTTCTTCATATCATGCCTAGGATTTCCAAAAATAAGGACCTCATCTACTTTTACATCTTTAGCCTTTCCCTTTTCACTAATTTTAGATAAAATCTTATTTCCTTCTTCTTCCATAATATCAAAAGGATAAATGAGCTTTTCATCAATTATATGAACCGCTACGACAGTTGATTCAAGTTTTTTAGCCAAATCGATGGCCACATCTTCAGCTTTTTCCGCGAATTTTGACCCATCACTCGGTATCATTATTTTATTAAACATAAAAACTCCCTCCCTCTTTAAAACAGTTATTCAACTTTTTTGAGATTATCACCGATAATGAAACTAGTTCCACCTAAATGAAGAATAGGTTTAACTTTTTCAACATCTAAAAGGCCATCTTTCATGCAATTTTCCTGAACTGAGGCATGAACCACATAAGCAGTTATCAAATTGTGGTCACCGACTGTATTTACCCTTAGAACTTCACATTCTAAATGGGCCATGGATTCTACAATTCTAGGCGGGGAAACAATTTTAGACGGTATGGATGTCAATCCTGCTTTTTCAAGTTCATTTTCACCATAGGGTAATTTTTCACCTGTAATCCACATTTTCTGCAAAATGCTATCTGGAGTAAGATTAACCACAAACTCCCCAATTTCATTTATATTTAAGTTAGTATCATGTTTAGGGGCTGATGCGAAAGCTATAATTGGTGGATTCATTGAAACAGGCATTACAAATGAAAATGGAGCTGCATTAATATCTCCCTTAGAATTAACTGTCGTTATGATAACCGTAGGTCTGGGAGCTAATATTCTGTGTGCGTTCTCTGCTGGAAAGTCTTCAAAATTCATTTTAATCACGTTTAAGTAATATTATGAAAAATATTATTCTAAAATATTAATTCTAGGAATATAATTTTATTATTAATATTAATATAATTATTTTAATTATAATAAAATTTACAATTTAATCTACTTTTAAATTTATATGATTAATTAATTGAGATAAACCAAATAAAGGTTATATCTCACTTAAATTTTATTAATCATTTAAATAGTCTACATCACTTCTTCTAATAAATTCTGAACATAGCTCTTGAGGAATACCATCCATTATGAATTTTCCATCATCTATTAAGATAGCGCGAGTACTTAATTCTTCTACGAAGTCCAGATGGTGACTCACCATTAAAATAGTAGTTTCGAATTCATTATTTATTCTTTTGAGAGAATTAGAAACAGATCTTAATGTTATTGGGTCCAAATCTCCAAAAGGCTCATCTAAAATTAAAACTTCTGGTTGTGAAGCAAGTACTAGTGCCATAGTGGCCCTTACCTTCTGCCCACCAGATAATTCAAATGATTTTCTATCAAGAATATCCAAAGACAAATCAAGAGCCTCAAAAATTGGTTTTGCATACTTTTTAACTTCATTATCCGGGAAGCTAGGGAATAATTCATGTAAAATTTCAGCAGAAAGTCCTATTTTTTCCAATCTTGATTTGGCCTCAGCTTCAGGTAGATCCGTAAGCTGGTATAAAACATCTAAAACCTGATCACTGATACCTAATTCTTCAGCAATTTTTTTAGCATGCCTTACAACATCTTGTCCCTTAATTCCTAAACGAGAAGCAATCTGATCCTTAATAGTGGAATAGTGAGTCAATGCAAATTCTTGATGCATAAATCCCATCTGACTTCTGATCTTCATTCTTTTAATTCCGGGCTCGTGCATATCCACCCATTCACCATCAGTTTTAAATTGCACAGATCCAGAATCAGGAAAGTCTAAACCGGCAATCATCCTAAGCAAAACCGTTTTGCCCGCACCACTAGGACCAATTAAAGAAATAATTTCTCCTTTATTGACCTCAAAGTTAATGGATTTAATATCCAGAACAGAACCTCCCTTTATCAGGAAAAATCTTTTCTCAATATCATTAATTTTTATAATTTCTTCAGAAGAAGCTTCTAATTTAATTTCTTCTTCTGGCTCTAAATCCTCTAAAAATTCTTTTATGATTTTTTTAGGTTCACCTTCATCGGTAACTTTCCCATTCTTCATTAAAACTAATCTATCGGCGAGATATTGGTGAATTTCTGGCAAATGAGATACTAAAACTACAGTAACGCCCAGTTCTTTATTTATATTTTTAATAGCATCAAAAATTTCCTGTTTAGTTTTAGGACAAGACATGGTCGCCGGCTCATCTAAAAGTAAGACTTTTGGTTTTTTAGCCAGTTGTCGAGCCATTATGAGTCTTTGTTTTTCCCCACCACTTAATACTGGTGCAAAGTGCTGTGCTTTATGTTCTAAGCCCACTAATTTCAATAATTCCATGGCCTCTTGCTCAAATTCATCAAAAGCATATTCTTTATCACTCATGGATTCATCACCATACTTGGCACCATAGAGTTTTCTAACTACATTTTGTAGAGCAGTTTCTGCCCAGAGCCCGAATGATCTCTGTAAATGAATAGCTGTGGCCCTCTTGAGCTTGGTAAAATAATAGGGGTTTGAATCATGCGAAACTTTGATATCATCCAATACAATGTCTCCCTCATCAAATGGCTCTACGCCTCTTAAAATCCTCAAAAGAGTGGTTTTACCAGACCCACTCATCCCAATTATTCCTAGTATTTCACCAGATTCAACTTTAAGATTGATATTATCTAAGGCCTTAATTTCGGCTCCATTATCCATTTTATAAGTTTTTGAAAGATTTTCAATTTCAATCATGTGTATCACCAAGATATTATTAATCCGTAAAGAAACTTGCATTAATCTTAATTTTATAAAATACTTCTTTAAAATTTTTTAAGATACCGAATATGAATATAACTTGTGTATTATCTGAATATATTTTAAATACAATGAAATTCTTTTTCTATGATTATACACTTAAAAGTATATGATATGATTATTCCATTTCTTTAATTCCATTCTAAAATTCAAATAATCAATTAATGTTCCTAATAGATATGAGTTTTATTAAATAATTCTTAGTTTCTAATTAAAAAATCTTAATTAATAGAAAGTGAATAAATAGAATTAATAAAATTAATTTGGTGATTAAATGAGGGGATTACTCGTAGGTAGAATGCAACCAGTTCATCAGGGCCATATTCAGGTTGTAAAAAGGATACTAGAAGAAGTAGATGAAGTTATTATTTGCATAGGAAGTGCTCAGCTGAGTCACACTTTAAAAGATCCTTT
Source organism: Methanobacteriaceae archaeon UBA349 (assembly GCA_002509745.1). Lineage (GTDB taxonomy): Archaea > Methanobacteriota > Methanobacteria > Methanobacteriales > Methanobacteriaceae > UBA349. Next base: position 17,881 of record DAWK01000072.1, read on the forward strand.
TACTGGTGGAGAGCGAGTGATGATGCTGACCAAAGCATTAAGTGAGGATGGGATTCCCGCTTCCAAATATTACATATTACCAATTCAAGATATAGCTTGTAATTCGGTGTGGGTGGCACATATTAAGATGTTAACTCCACCTTTTGAGAAAATATACACTGGAAATCCTCTAGTTCAACGTTTATTCCTGGAAGAAGGTTACCAGGTTACCACACCACCATTGTTTTATAGAGATACTTTATCGGGCACTGAAGTCCGGAAAAGAATGCTTAATGGAGAAGATTGGGAATCACTTGTTCCGAGTTCAGTAATAGAAGCCATAAGTGAAATTGACGGCCTGGAACGAATAAAACATCTAGCCAAAAAAGAAGTAAGCGAAAAATAATAAAAAAATGGCAAATATATTAACTCAAAATAATCGGATTATTAAAAACCTAATATTATCTGATATTAAAGATTATAAAGACATTTAAAGAGGATTTTATGCTAGTTAAAATTATTAAAAAAGACGAAGAGCAGATCAATATATCTGATCTCATTGATCAAGTTAAAAAAAGTCCATATATAGATGAATCCGGGGCTATTTTTTCCTTTGAAGGGATTGTTAGAGGAAAAGAAAAGGATTTAGAAGTTAAAAAACTAATATTAAGTACTCCCAATATTACTGAAACCCAAAAAGGTCTGGAATCAATTGTTAGGGAAGTTAAAGACAAATATTCCGTTAAAGAAATAGCTGTAGTACATTATTTAGGTGAATTTTACATAGGAGATCCTTTATTTTTAGTTGTTGTGGCAGGTGCACACCGTCATGAAACTTTAGATGCATTAAAAGAAGTTATTGAAAGAACAAAATTTGATCTGGACTTTCAAAAAGATGAAAAAAGTAATAAAGGCACTAATATTATAATGTCTGGTGGTTAATACTCTAAATTAAATTAAACAGGATTTTAATATATTAATTCAATTATATTTCAAAATTAGTCAATAAATCTTTATTAATTACATATTTAACTGCAAATAATTAGCAAATCCATATTGGGGGTTTAATTTGAAGTTTATAAGAGATAGTGTTCATGGTAATCTACAGATTGACGATTTTGAGCTTAAATTAGTTGATACTCCACAGATACAAAGATTAAGAAGAATAAAGCAATTAGGATTTACCAATTTAATTTATCCCGGTGCAAATCATTCACGTTTTGAGCATTCCATTGGCACCATGTATCTTGCTTCTAGATTAGCTGATCATTTAAAGCTAGATAATGAGAAAAAAAGAATTTTAAGAGCATGTGCTCTTTTACATGATACTGGACATGGGCCCTTTTCTCACGTTTCTGAAGCAGTTTTAGATGAAAAGCATGAAGTTCTAACTGCTAGGGTCATCAAAAACTCAAGTCTTGGAGAATTGCTGTCTGAAGAATTTGATATTAATCAAATAATTGATATAATAAATGGAAAAACAGTATTAGGTCAGGCCATATCTGGAGAGCTTGATGTAGATAGAATGGACTATCTTTTACGTGATTCACATTATACTGGGGTTGCATACGGAATAATAGACATAGAAAGACTCATTTATAATATGAAACTAGAAAATAATCTAGTACTTGATAAAAAAGGAGTTCAAGCTGCAGAGTCAACACTCTTAGCACGTTATTTCATGTATCCCAGTGTTTATCAACACCATACTACCCGAATTGTTAATGCCATGTTTAGACGTTGTTTAAGAAAATTAATTGAAAAAAAAGAAATTGACGCCAAAAAAATATACCAATACGATGATGCAGATATAATTACGCTTTCCAGAGGTCAGGAAGGTTTCATAGGGGAGATGATGCATAAATTAGACAATCGGGATTTATTAAAAAATATAAGTTCTCTAAAAATTAGTGATCTTGAAGATCCACAGCAAGCATTTAAGATTAAAAGGAAAGAGCTAAAAAAAGCTGAAAAAGAGATTGCTGAAGATAAAAACATTCCTGAAGATTATTTAATTATTAACATGCCAGAATATCCATCATTTGATGAAATGAGAACTTTAGTATCAGTGGGCGATGCCATAGTAAAATTAAGTGAAATATCCAGTATTGTGGGCGCTTTAAGAGATGCTAGATTTAATCATGCGGATCTTTGTCTTTACGTTCCTGAAGAACACACATCAAAATTACATGATTTCAATTTTTACGATTATTTGAACTTACCTGAACAAAAAAACAGACATGACAAGCAAATGCGACTAATAAGTCCATTATAATAGTTTTGAATAGTTATTCATATATTGTTATTCATAATAGTCAAATAAGGTAAGTTAAATAATTAAAAATTTAATTATGTGATTAAAAAATTTAATTTAAAAAGTGATAAAATGATTATCGTTGCCATAACTGGTGCAAGTGGTGTTGCATACGGTTTAAAAGTGTTAAAATCTCTTAAAAAATGTGGAAAAGAAACTGGACTAGTTGTTACTGAACCTGCTAAGCTTATTTTAGATTATGAGTTAGGAATACAACTGGAAGATCTAAAAAATATTGCAACTTATTATTACGATTCAAAAGACCTTACTGCTTCTATCAATAGTGGTTCTTGTCTTTTTGAAAGTATGGTAATTGTTCCTTGCACCATGAAAACTTTATCTGCAATTGCTAACGGTTATGCAGATAATGCTGTTACCCGGGCCGCTGATGTGTCATTGAAAGAAAGGAGAAAATTAGTTCTTGTTCCTCGTGAAACACCACTGCGTTCTGTCCATTTGGAGAATATGTTAAAAATTAGTAAAGAAGGAGGAGTAATTCTTCCTGCAATGCCTGGATTTTACCATAAACCTAAAAATTTAGATGATATAACTAATTTTATTGCTGGAAAAGTTTTAGATGTTCTGGAAATTGATCATGACCTTTTTAATCGCTGGAGTGGTAATGAAATCAAATAATTGAAAATCAATATTATTTTTTTAAACTTTTTCTGTTAATTAAGCAATATAATATCTAATGGAAATAAAATAATTTAATATAAAAAATCCATTTACTCATTATTTTAGGATATTGATATTCCAATTTATTAAATAAATTACTCTATTAAATAAATATTAAAATCTAAAGGTTAAAAATATGTTTAGAGATTCAGATTTTAAAACAAAAAAGGATGTGCCGGGCCCCACTAAAGAAGAAATAAGATGTCTTGTAATTTGTAAATCTAAAGTAAAAAAAGATGATACGGTAGTAGAAATTGGATGTGGGACCGGTGGTTTGACTTTAGAGTTTACAAAAAGATCAAAACAAGTTTATTCAATTGATAAAAATCCAAAAGCGGTTAAACTAACTAGAGAGAATCTTTTAAAACATGAACTTCTAGATAATGTAAAATTATTTGAAGATGATGCGCTTAGTGTCCTTAATTCAATACCAAAATTTGACATTTTGATGATTGGTGGAAGTGGAGGAGATTTATATTCCATAATTGAAAAAGCCAGCACCAAGCTGAATCCTGGCGGCAGAATAATAGTTACTGCAATTTTAATGGAAACTAAAACACAATCCATATCCAAACTTAAAGAATTAGGTTTTGAAGTGGAAATAATTGAAGTAAATATTTCTAAAGGGCGTATAATTGATCGTGGAACCATGATGTTCTCTCAAAACCCCATAGCCATTATTTATACTATTTAATTAATGCATGAATATTTAAAAGAATTATAAACTGGAGATATCATGAAATCACTTAAAAATTCTAATTGGGAGATAAAAACCGGCCTAGTGCTAATTTTAATATCCAGCATGATCTATTTTTGTGTATATATGATTTTTCACGACGCCAAGACAGTTTTCTTTTACATTGGAATAGACCTGGCATTCATCCCCTTAGAATCTTTAATCTTAGTTTTAGTTATAGAAAGAGTTATAATCAACAAAGAAAAGGCCATGATGATGGAAAAACTCAATATGGTTATTGGAGCTTTTTTAGTGAATTAGGAACAGATTTACTGAAAGAAATTTCTTCATTTGATCCAGATATTGATAATATAAGAAAGAACCTGAAAGTTGATATGGGATGGGAAGAAAAAAATTTCTCTGAATCATCACATATAATTAAAAATTATGATTATTCCATACACTTAACTGAGGATAATAAAAATTCGATTTTACTTTTAAAAAGTTTAAAATCATTATTATTGGATAAAAGACAGTTTATGCTAGGATTACTCGAAAACCCCAATTTATTAGAACATGAAAGTTTTACAGATATGTTATGGGCTGCATTTCATTTAGCTGAAGAACTGGAAAACAGATATAATTTAGATAAATTACCTAATTCTGATTACCAACACCTTTCCATAGATCTTGAACTGGTTTATTCCCATTTAATTTATGAATGGCTCCATTACATGGAACATCTAATGAATAATTATCCGTATCTATTTTCACTGGCCTTAAGGACTAATCCGTTTGATCCAGATGCCAAATAGAGATTAATTAACAATTACAGAATTAAAAACTTAATTCATATAGATAATCTTTAATTAGGAGGAAATTTTGAATGAAATATCAAAAAGGAAGTATTTTCAAACCGGAAAATAACCATTATAAAAGTGCAGGAATATTATTGTTAGTTGGATGTATCCAATATATTCTAGCAGTTAACATTGCCGAGGCAATGTTTCCTGGGTACAGCATTGCTTTAAACAGTTTGAGCGATCTTGGGGGATCATTACCATTGGTCGAACCAGCGGCCCTCATCTTCAACCTCAGTAATATCCTCTTAGGAATTTTAATTGTGTTAGCAGTTTATCTAATCCTCAAAAGTGGAGGTTGCCGTCTTTTCTCATCATGCCTTGCTATTTTTGGCATTTGTATCGCAGCACTAGGGATATTCCCAGAATACACCCATGCAATCCATGTAACTTTCGCAACGATAGCTTTCATATCCGGAAGCTTAGCACTCATATTCAGTTACCGGCTTGGAATCAATATCCCAATGACCATCATATCCATTTTACTTGGATTAATAGCCCTTATAACTCTTATTTCACCATTAATTTTTGGTATGGGAGCTACAAACCCGATAGGAGCACTAATAGGTAAAGGAGGTTCCGAAAGGTTGATTATATACCCTATAATTATTTATCTCACAGCACTGGGCGGATATCTTACAAGCAGAGGAGAAGATTGGGTTAGAATCAGGTTCACCGACGGTTACTGGTGAAATATTTCAAAAATAAAATGGAGTTATTATTAAAAATCATGATTCCTTTTTCTTTTTTTAAATTGTATGGATACTTCTGTTCTTGAAGTAACTGGTATGAAAGGAATTATTTGTTTAAGTTAGAGATTTCATTTTTTTATTAAAATTCGTTTATAGCAATTAGTTTTCAGATCTAAAACTTCAATTAACCCTTTATTAAAATCTTTAACTTTAAGTTCAACAAGTTTATTGTATTAAATATATTAATATAAGTCATAAAAAGCTTAAAGGAAAACCAAAACAACTATTTTTATATAGTTAGATGAATAGAGTATAAAAAAACTTAGTTGGTTGATATTGATGGATAGTTTAAGTCTAGAACAATATCGAGAAATGGTTAATGAAATAATAGAATTCAAAAATCAAAAGGGCATAATGCCTGAATACGCCCTTGTTAATGGATGTAGAATTGAAAAAGATAGCTACATTGACATGATTGAGCGCGTGAATAAATTCATACTGGAAATGGGAAGAAATCCACGTTCAGTAGAAATAGAATCATAATATAAGCTTTTAGTTATCTTTTTTATAGTTATATTCTTTTTTAAGACATCTTGTTCAAAAATTATTGATATAATCGTGCATCTATTTTAAATAAATTTTTTTTATTAAATGAGCTGAATTAAATGGTTAACTTAATAATTAATTAATCTTGAAAACAATATTCTTTATGGTTTATTAAAATGATTGTTGAATATCTAATAATTTATTCTAAAGTATTATTTTAAGCCGTAAAGTTAGATTATAATATCCTCCGGTTTGTTAAAATTTTTAAAGCTCATTCCGGTGGGATCAAGAATTTCCGATGATACCATAAGCGAATTAATTTCACCAATAAATGATTTAACGTCCCTTTTATCATTGGAAATCATTTTTAAAATAATTTTTTTTGTTTTTACACTATAAATAGAATGCAGTGGTTCTAAATCCCCGTTTTTCCATTGAGGAACAATTGAATCATAATTTTCATTAGATATCTCCATTTTGCTAAATATCGAATTTATAAAAAATTCTGATACAAAAGGTGAGTCACAGGGCAATACCAAAGCATATTCATTATTAATATTTGATAATCCAACAAGTATTCCAGCTAATGGGCCTTTTCCTTTAAATTCATCAACAAAAAACTTTAAATTAAAATTAAAAAACTCAAGACCAATAAACTCCATTATAGTATTTTTATATTTTTTTAATTGATTATCATCCCTAAGAATAAGTAAAACTTCATCTGCAGACTTATTAACTGTTTTTAAAATATATAAAATAAGAGGTTCGCCTTTAAAATTCATTAGTCCCTTATCTTCACCCATTCTAGTGCTCAAACCGCCGCAAAGGATAATAAATGATCTTGAAGATTTTTTTAGGATTTTAACAACCTCAATTTGATTATTTTTAAAATAAAAATATTGAAAAGGATTAGGGAATTCAGTATATGATCAAAACAGCTATTAAATCCACATATTTAATGACAAAAAATTTATTTAAGAAATATGAAGAAATAATTCTTCACGTAATTCCTTATTCTAAGGTAGGATAGTTCGGGCTTTCATTGGTAATCAAAAGATCATGGGGATGGCTTTCTTTGATACCGCTGGAAGTTATTTTAACCAGTTTTGATTTTTCTTTCATATCTTTGATCGTTTTAGCACCACAATAGCCCATAGAAGCCCTGAGGCCCCCAACCATTTGGAATATAACTTCACTGACCGTTCCTCGGTAAGGAACTACACCTTCTACCCCTTCAGGTACCAGCTTCGTATGTTTCATAGGCCCTTTGGACTCTTGAGTCTGGAAATATCTGTCAGTTCCAGCGCCAATTCCACCAGTCATGGCGCCTAATGATCCCATTCCACGGTATTGTTTGTATTTACGTCCATTCATTACAACAACTTCTCCTGGAGCTTCATAAGTCCCTGCCAGAAGATTACCCATCATTACGGCATCGGCCCCAACAGCAATGGCCTTGGCCATATCACCCGAGTATCTTAAACCACCATCAGCAATAATTGGAACCCCATATTCTTCTGCAACTTCTGCAACTTCAGATATGGCTGTCAATTGAGGAACACCCACACCAGCAATAATACGAGTAGTACACATGGATCCTGGCCCAATACCAACTTTAAGGCCATCCACTCCCTGAGCAATTAAATCTTCCGCGGCTTGTTTTGTAGCAATATTTCCTACAATTAAATCAGCATCAATGTTATCTTTTATAACTTTAGAATTTTTAACTAAATGCAGGTTGTGGCCATGTGCACTATCAATAGCCAGTATTTCTGCACCTGCTTCGTCCAATGCCATAGCCCGATCTAAATCAAATGGGCCTGTGGCTGCAGCAACCATGAATCGGCCTTTACCATCACGAGAAGCATTAGGAAACTTTTTATGCTCTAAAATATCTTTTATGGTTACAATTCCCACAATTTTATTGTCTTTAACGACAGGAAGTCTTTCAACTTTATTTTCATAGGCAATATCTAATGCTTCCCCTGGGGTAATAGATTCATCTACAGTGACCACATCAGAGGTCATTATTTCATTAACCTTCCTTTGTGCATCAGAATTGAGAATCGGTTTTATATCACGTCGGCTTATAATACCTACAACTTCCTCATTTTCAACAACAGGAAGTCCACTAATTTCTTCTTGATCCATAATTTGATGTGCTTCCCTTAATGAAGAATCAGGAGCAATGGTTATTACATCACGAATCGTGAGGTCACCTGACCTTTTAACCTTTTTTACTTGTTGAACTTGCTCTTTAATAGTCATGTTTCGGTGGATAACACCTAAACCCCCAACTTGAGCAAGAGCTATGGCCATTTCAAATTCTGTGACAGTATCCATAGCAGAACTTATAATTGGAGTGGTTATTTCATGGTTTCGGGATACTTTACTTTTAGTAATCACATCCTTTGATTCTACAGTTGAAGGTCCTGGTACTAAAAGAAAATCATCAAATGTATATCCTGTTTTAGCTTCTTTCAATTTTTTTGAATACATAAAAACTCCTACCCCCTAATTAATCTCAATTTAAATCTTTTTTAATGAAAACACTTGCAAAAATATACATTTATTACAAAAGCATTCCCCAAACACCGTTTAGCTACTCAAATCACTTATCATGTTTTTAAGTTCAGCAACAGCACTACGATGGATTTTTCCAGTGTTACGGTCGCCGCCAATGCATGCAGCACCCCTAACTCCTACTACATCACAATTAATATCATATAGTGGTTTTAACTGGTCTTTTTTTACAGAACCTGCTAGTGCAGATTTTAATCCGTAGTCATGAATTTCATTAACAAATTTTTGCAAATCATCTATATCCATAAAGTCAAATAATGTTTTTCCATCTTTAACTGCAGTATCAACCATGGCCAGGTCAGCACCAGCTTCAGCAGCAACTTTAGGAATTTCCATAGGATCAATAGCACCTACACGATGAGCATCAGCATATCCTGAGGCCACTACCACTGCATCAGAACTGTTTTCCCGAACAGTGCGTACTACATTTTCCATTACTTCCAGTGCTTCATCATAATTTTTGGTACCATAAAGACCAACTTTTATGTAGTCTGCACCAGAAACTAGTGCACCCATAGCTGCCAAAGAAACTGTTCCAGGTTTATATGGAACGTCCCCCAAGGTAGCACTCACCAGCATATCTTCAGGAGTCATTTCCCGAACACCTTTTATTATCCATGGGAAACTAGCACCCAATGATCCTTCTTTTGGATTTTTAACGTCAACAATATCTGCACCGCCCTCAATGGCCTCCAGTGCTTCCTCTGTATTAATTGGACTGATTAACAGAAGCAATTCCTATACCTCCTACCTTAAATTTGTAATTTTTATCATTTAATTGCATTTAATTTATTAAATAAATATTTATGAATTAAAATTATTCTAAAGGAATTTAAAACATTTTAAACAAATTAAATATTTAAAAAGCAACTTTAAAGTGCATTACCAAAATATGCTTGATTGGAACAATTATAATATTTTTATAATATTTTTATAATATTTTCTAACCAATAACTTAAATTGAAATTTTAAGTAAAAAAATTCTAAGCAATAATTTTAGTATTTTAAAGTATTTTTTAATTATATGATGAATTAGCCTATAAAAACTTTTAGAATTTTAAAGCATATTTAATAAGAATTTATAATATTATATTTAAAAAGTATTTATTATGATTAGTTTTGAGATATACTTAAATTATATTGATTGAATTTTAAGATTTGAATGGACTGCCCGAAGATTTGATATTTTTTTTAATAACACCATGTGCTTTTGGATAGAAGCCCGCTTTTTGAGAATTTATTCGTAGTTTTTCTACTAATTCTGATGTTGGTGTACTAACTGGACATTCTAAAGTACATAAACCACAAAGAGTGCACATATAAAGACCAGAATCAAAACTAGTCTTTTCGTTCTTAATAAATTTACTCATAGCCACTCCTCGACCACCCAAATATCCTTTATAACCAAATTCATGTCCCACGGCATTATAAACCGGGCAGGCCACAATACAACTTCCACAACCAATACACCACAAGCATTCTTTCAAAGCATCTCTCCGCCCATTATCCAGCAAAATAACCACAACTTTTTTGGCCCCATACATTCCATTTAAAAGTCTTTTTTCAATATCCGCCGTTTTTGATGGTGCAGAAATAACATTTATATAAGAAGGTATTTTAGTTCCTGTAGCATAAGCAGTTTCCAGTTTTATTACAGAAATAGAATCTTCAATAGTACTAACCAGTTTATCAATTCCCACCACAATTATATGTGTGTCCATCATAGTCAACAAACTTATATTTCCTTCATTATGGACCATTACTAAAGAACCATCTTCAGCAGCAACAGAATTGGCACCGGTGATTCCAACCTGACACTTATTTAGCTCTTCCAACACATTTGCTTTAACCAGTTCCATAATAGTTCGTGGGTGTGGTTCTATATCTTCATCCATACTTTCAGAAATTATTTCAGCAATTTTTTCCACATTAAGATGTAATGCTGGGCCAATAGGATGTGCAGGTCTTTTATCATAGGGATTAAGTTGAACAATTCTATCTCCTAAATCAGTTTCCACCAGATTAATATTTTTTTCCTTTAAAAAATCACTTAAGGCGATTTCAAACACCGTGTTTGATTTTGATTTGGCAACGACTTTTTCATTTTTAATCAAATCATAAATAAGATCACAAGCTATTTTCGAATCTTCTGCATAGCATAATTCAATACCATTCTCTTCAAAGTTTTTTTGTGCAGTTTCCACGAGTTCTTCCAGGTTTTCTATAGATTCTTCCCTAATCTGTTTAACCTTTTCCTGTAGCTTTTTAATTTTGGGATCATGAAGAATTTCACTTCTGCGTTCATCCAGTATTTTGAATGAATTCCTCATGGTCTCTAATTCACTTTTATTCATTCTTAATGCACCTTATGATGAATTCTGATAAATCTAAAACTTCTAAATCCCCTTTTTCAAGGTTTAATTTGCAAAATGGACAAGCAGTGATTAAAGTATCAGCTCCAGTTTTTTTAGCTTCTTTTAATCTTTCCAATGATATTTCATCTGCAATTTCCGGAAATGCAGATTTTACTCCCCCACCAGAACCACAACACATGGCATTCTCATGGTTATGTTCCATTTCCACTAAGGTGGCAAATGAATTTATAACATCCCTAGTAGATTCATATTCACCACAGTGCCGTCCTAAATGGCAGGAATCATGATAAGTTACTTTTTTTAATGAAAATTTATTTAGAGTAATTTTATTATTACTGATTAATTCACTGAAAAATTGTGAGGTATGAATCACATCTAAATCCACATCCAATAACTCTTTATAATCCTTTTTAAATGTACGGTAACAACCAGCACATGAAACAAGTATTTTTTCTCCTTTTAAAATTTGGGCCGTTAATTTCATTTGTTCTGATGCCTCATCTACAAAGCCCGTCCGTAAAAGAATAGATCCGCAGCAAGTTTCATCTTTAATAATTTGATAATCTACACCTGCTTTTTTTAAGATGACCTCTGTGGATTCAGATATTTTTCCCAGCTTTTTTTGGGCTACACAGCCCCTGAAGTATATCATTTTTGCACCGTTTAATTTTATAATAATAATAATAATAATAAGCCTATTTACTTAAATAAATAAAATATTGTTAAATATAATCTAATAAATCCAAATTGAATCTATATAAATAAATTAAACGTAACTTATCAAGAACCTTTCGATTGAATATTAATTAAAAATTCCAATTATGACTCTAAAACAGTTTTATTCTTATTTTGCTGTTCATATAAACCAATATAAAGTTTTTCCAGTTGATTAGTAATATGCGCCCCTTCATATTTTTTATATTGAGCTGCGCCTTCATTCTTGAGTTTTTCATAAATTTGAGGATTATTCAAAAGATATTTTATCTTTTCAGATAATTCCATCCATTTTTCTGGTTCAAAGAATAATCCTCCTTTTTCACCACTGGCTTCCATTATAGGTGGTATTTTTGATGCAACAAATGGAACTCCACATCCCAATGATTCTACAACTACTATTCCAAATCCTTCTACTTTACTGGGAAGACAGAATATATGTGAGGACTTTATAATCTTTAATACATCTTGGTGTTTTTCAACAAAACCGCAAAATTCAATATTATTCTCTAGATTCAACTTTTTAACCAGATTTTTAAGATCCTGGTCTTTAGGGCCAGTTCCTACTATCTTGCATTGAAGTTGTGGAAAATCCTCGATGAGAATATGCATGGCTCTGATTAAATTATCAACTTTTTTGTATTCTACCAGACGTGCCACACAGGAAATAGTTGTTTGTGAATATTTTTCTGCATGTACCGGGGGAAAATTAACTATAGGTGGAATCACAATGATTTTTTCTGCAGGGAAATATCTTTCCAATTTTTTTCTAGTATAGTCTGAAATAGAAATTATTAAATCAAATTTTCGCGACAAGACGTACCTTTCCAATACTTCACCTACCACACCACTGATTCCAATGTTATTTATCCATTCCCCAATCCATACATCCATATATCGCGCAACACAAGGTATTTTTAATTTTTGAGAAATTTTCCAGGCCACAGGATATGTAATAAAATTATATCCAATTGTTAAATCTATATCTAGTTTTTTTCCTTGATTATATGCATCTTTCATAAAAGACAAGCGGTTTTTAAAGGATCCTGTTTGGACATAAGATCTTTCCCTACTACAACCAATCACTTTAATTCCATTTAATTCATATTCCTTAGGAACTCCTTCCTCAAGTGAAGTTAAAACTATTACTTCATGCTTTTTTGCTAATTGATAAGCTTCATTATAGGCAGCAGCTTCTACACCACCTTTAACTTCGAAATTTTCGCTTTTGGGGAAGTATTCTGTGATAATGCATATTCTCATGATAAAACCATTTTATATAAATATTTTAAATTAATGATTAAAATAATTAACAATTTTATTAATTATGATCTTATTTTTTCAAGGTATTCTTATTCTTCAAGATCTTCATCTTCATTAATATCTTTTTTTGTCTCATTTTCTTCCTGATTAAGTGCAATTTGGCGTACTAGTTCAGTAATTTCCATTTCCAGTTTTTCAATCAGAGTGTACAGTTTAAATATGAGGTAGTAAGATGCGATAAGACCTAAAATCAAAATTAAATCAAGCCCTCTGCCAATTCCAAACAAGTTGGCAAAAATAGTAGTAGTTTCTGGAAATACAGATAATAAACTAATCAATGACCATATAACTATCCAAAAGATTAACATAGAAGAAGATGTTTTACCATCTCTAAAACGAATAATAGCTATTATAACGGCCAATATCCCTATTAATACACCTAAATATTGATATATCATTTTTACACCTGTTTCAATGAAAATACATATGATAACTGATTATTTATTCATTAATTATACTAGTATTTTCAAAGTATTTCTTATTATCCAATTTATTATAGCTATATTTAAACCTAAAATTTTTTTAAGATATCAATTATCATCTTAAACAGAATTTTAATACCAATTGTAGCATTAGTTCCTTTTGAAATTGAATATGGAGTATAAATTGTCTTAATAGGAACTTCTTTAAATCTTAAATGATTTTTTTTTATTTCTCTCACAATTTCTGATGAAACGCCGTATCCTCGTGAGTGAAATTCAAGTAGTTGCGTAGCTTTGGAGTTAAATGCTCTTAATCCCGATTGTGAGTCATTAACTTTGACTCCATAAAATAATAGAGTTATGAAATTCATGATTTGGTTACTTATTTTTTTAGAAAGGGGCATATCATCAAAATTTCTATCACCTAAAACAACATCTGCTTCATCAAGTTTTAAAGGCTTACAAACATTATCTATATCATATGGATCATGTTGACAATCAGCATCAAATGTAACCATGTATTTAGCTCCTTTCCTTAAAGATGCCTCCAGACCTGTTTTTAATGCTGCTCCTAATCCTCGATTAATAGTATGACTATAAATAGAGATCTGTTTAGGATATTTTTCCTGCAAATCATTTATAATGGAATAAGTTTTATCATGGGAACCGTCATCAACCACTACAACCATATAACCCATTTCACATAGCTTCGTCACTACTTTAGCCACAGTCTTCTCTTCATTATAAGCTGGAACCACCACAAATAGTTCTTTATTTAATTTATCCAGTTCAAAAGATTGGTTCGGCATAGTATGTCCTTTTAATGTACTTTTTAATAATGTCATTTAAGAGCTATTAAAATTAACATTAGATTTTATTCATTCAATTTAATAACAAGATTAGCGACTCTTTTTCCAAGGTTTTTTGTAGTTTCCAATCCAACATCGTCATTTTCACAGTCTTTAATTCCGCTGCCTACTCCACAAGCACCATAATGGGCTGCGGGAGCACCATCACCCACAATAATAGCATCTTGTATCAATAAAAAATCGTGTATTGCTGAACAAGTAGTTTCTTGTCCCCCATTTCTTGAAGCACCGACAGAAATTGCCCCACTAACAACATCCTGCAGTGAAAAATTTGTTCTTAATGGGCGTGAACGATCCATGAATATTTTAGTCTGGGCAGTTACATTACCAAAATACACTGGACTGCCAATAATTAATCCTTGAACATCAGAAATTTTTTCCAACAGAGGCCCCATATCATCTTTTATAGAACATTCACCAGTTTCTTTACAGATATTACATGCAGTACATGGAGATATATCCATTTTACCCAAATGAATTAGTTCTGTTTCAGCACCTAAACTTTCTGCAGATTCCAAAGCTTTTTTAACTAAGAAATTTGTGTTTCCTTTTATTCTGGGACTTCCCACAATTCCAATTATCTTTACCATTTATAAAACTCCAATAATTTTCAAAATAACGAATGAATCACATTAATACAAATTTAAAGCATTAAGACAATATTATGAACAAATAAATGCCAATAATATGTCTTATTATAATTATATATTATTCAATAACTAATGAATAATGTAAACTTCAGAGAGGACCCACATCTGGTTTTCCTTCCCTCATACCCATACCTGCCTCTTTAATAAGTTTTTCTGGCTTAAAAAGCATTTTAATCATGTTTTTAGCGTGTTCTCTAGCCCTATTATCTGCCAAAACCTTAAGATCTTTAGGGTTAGGTTCTTCATCTTCATGGACAAAAACTTCTAGAATGTGAGTATTTGTCATTAATTGAGCTTGAATAAGGCCTGTTGAAGCTTCATGTGCACATACTTTGTCTTTTTCTTCAGGTCCAGGCATTCCTAAGGCCAGAACCATTTCACAACCTTCTTCCTCAACTACTTTTTTAGCAGCCACAGGTAGGTCCTTAACACCAGGAACAGTGCGTCGGATAATTTTGATATCCCCTACTTGATTTTTTATTTCATCTATAGCCGCAGCACCCATATCATATCTGGCGAAAGTAGTATCACATATGCCTATTTTCCTCATTTTATCACCATTGAAGAGCATTCCATATTCATCTTGCTCATTATTCATTGATAGTCATTTTAATCATTAATAATAACTATCCGATTATAAATATTCTATTAAATTATTAAATCAAAAATAAGTTATCCCCTATTAAAATCACTTTCAATGTACTCTAATAAACTTTTGCGTGCTTCACCAATAGTTAAAGGATATTCTCCTGAAAATGATAATTTATCTTCTTTTTTAAGAATTTCCATTAAATGCGCAATCCTAGGAAGTCTGAGATTAGCTTTTCTAATAGTTTCTACATCACCAAAAACATCATGAGGGTTTCCTTCTTTAATTATTTCTCCACCGCTAATTATATAAATTTTATCAGCATAAAGCGGAACCATATCCACATCATGTGTGGATATAATTATAGTCATCCCTTCTTCATTGAGTTTGTATAATAATTTTAAAATCTGTGAAGCTCCTTTGGGATCAAGGCCAGAAGTAGGTTCATCCAAAACCATTATTTTAGGTTCCATGGCCAAAATTCCTGCAATGGCCACTCTCTTTTTTTGCCCACCACTAAGATGATGAGGTGCCTTATCTTCAAATCCGGCCATTCCCACCTTTTTTAAGGCCTTAGAAACTCTATTTTCCACTTCATCCCGAGACAATCCCATATTAAGAGGACCGAAGGCCACATCTTCCACCACAGTAGGGGCAAACAATTGGTCATCAGGATTTTGAAAGACAATACCTACTTTTTGTCTGGCTTTATTAAGGTCATCTTTGCCATATTTCAATAGTTCTTCTGCTATTTCTATTTGCCCAGAGCTGGGTTGTATTATTCCATTGAAATGTAAAAATAGTGTGGATTTACCAGCACCATTAGGTCCTAAAAGTGCCACCATACTTCCTTTCTCCACATTAAAATTAACACCATGCAATGCCTTGGTGCCATCAGGATATTCATAAGTAATTTCCTTAGCCTCAATCATGTTCATTATTTCACCCATTCATGAATCAATTATACTTGAATAAAATTAAAAATCATTATAAATTTAATATATATTTCATAGATTTAATTGTTTATATCTTTTTAAAAAATTTCATGAAAATTTCTAAAACAGATTGTAATTATTTAAATTGTAATTATTTAAAATGATTGCAGTAGTAAAAATTCGATAAATATATTATAATAATCAACTTAAAAAAGGTGATACCTAATAAATCTAATTTAAATAAAAATAAAAAAATTAAAATAATCTAAAATTTCCACTTAAATAAACGCCTAATATCAATACAGATTCAAATAAAACCAAAATAGTTAAATTTTTAATCCCAATGCTGTTTTGATAATTGTTAATATACAAAGATCCATTATATCCTCTTGATTCCATAGAAACATAAACCCTTTCACCTTTAATCCATGATCTAATAAACAGATTGCTGGCTAGCATCCCCAAAGATTTATATGACGTTTTAAAGCTTTGATAACCTAATCTAGTTTGTTGGGCATAGTACATATTAAGGGACTCATCTAAAAAGACGAAAATATAACGGTACATCATCATAGCAATTTCTAATACAATTTTAGGAATTTTAAAAGTGTCAAGCACTGAAAAAAGCTCAGTCATTGGAGTAGTGAATGCCAAAAAGGCCATACAGGAAAAACCACCCATTACTCTGGCGAAAACAAGAAAACCCAGATTAAATCCATCAACCGTTATTACTAGATTGAAAATATTTAATTCAAGTATGGTAGCTCCAACTCCAAAGAAAAAAGCCATGAAAACAAAGGTTAAAAATCCGAAAATAAATGGAATGGCCAGGAATTTCAGATAAAATTTCCAAGGTATCTTAGCTTTAAAAATAATTAAAAATGACATTAAAAATGTTATAATGATTGGAACAACGGGTGAAGTTGATATTAAGCTCACTAACATAGTTAAAAGAGCAAACAAAACTTTTAAATAAACATTTGTTCCCCTAAGGCCATTATGATGAGCAAAATTATCTAATGTGTTTTCAAACATTTTCACCTGCAAGTATACAATCTAATAAACATATACACTTAAAATATCATTTTTGTTCTTCATCTATTCGTTTTCTCTCTTTGGCTTGACCATTATAATATCCAAATACATATCCAATTATTATAGCACCAATTGCAGCTTGAAGAGCAAATAGAAGACTTTCTATTTCCCCACTGGGAGGTTCCCAAATAGAGCCGAACCATGGTTGATAACCTGTTTCTTCAATAGCAGGTCCTGCTTGAGAATCTGCTCCACTGAAATATCCTTCTTCTTCACCCATACCACTGTACATTATCATGGGAACTGCAATAATTATGGCCACCAATGCGAGTAAAATAATTGGTTTTTTATCTACCATTAGGCCACCGCCTTAGGAGTTTCCTCTGCTTTAGGGCTGATAACTTTTAATTTTACCAGAATATCCGGCCTTAGTTTCATTATATAATCAAACACTACTACCGTTAAAAGACCTTCAGCTATGGCCAGAGGCACCTGAGTGTAAGCGAAAATTACCATGAACTTTGCAAATGCAGCTCCAAATGTTGGAACAGGAAAAGCCAAAGATAGTTGAGTAGCAGTAGTTACATATGTTAACCAGTCACCAACAACTGCTGCACAAAATATTCCTATTGAAGGGCCCCACCCAATTCTTTTGACACCTTTGTAAACCAACCATGCCGCAAATGGACCTACAATACCCATTGAGAAAATATTAGCTCCTAGAGTTGTTATTCCACCATGAGCTATAAGTAAAGCTTGAAATACCAGTACAATAGCACCTAAAACGCTAGTAACTGCTGGCCCAAAAAGTACGGCTGATAAACCCGTACCAGTAGGATGAGAACAACTTCCGGTAACAGATGGGAGTTTTAATGATGATAAAATAAAGATAAATGCTCCTGAAACAGCTAAAAGAGGTTTAGATTCTGGATGTTCGTCTGTGATCTTTTTTATTTGTATTACACCGTAAGCAACCACTGGTAGGGCCACCATATACCAAAAGAGGCACCATTGCCAGGGTAAAAATCCTTCCATGATATGCATAGTTAAAGTCTCCTTTAATTCTTTTCAACTTTACTTGAATAACATCCAATATAAATCTTTTCAATTTAACTTAATAGTAATTAAAGTAAACTTTAATAAAATAATATATAAATCTTTTCAATTAATTTTTAATTAAAATAAGAATTACTTGAATTAATCAAATATTAATTTAAAAATAAAGTTTAATCTACAAAAAACTAAAAACACCAATTAAACATCAAAGATATAAAAGATAATCATCATAATTTCCTATTATGAAGGTCAAAAATAAAATAATACTGGCCATGGATTTAATGGATTTAAATCACGCCCTGGAAGTTACAGAGCAAGTTTCTGATTACATTGATACTGTAAAAATAGGATATCCATTAGCATTATCTGTAGGATTAGAATGTTTCTCTATTTTTAAAGAAAATTTTTCTTGCAAAATAATAGCTGATTTTAAAGTTGCAGATATTCCAGAAACCAATGCAAAAATTTGTCAGACTACTCTAGAACAGGGTGCGGATACAGTGATAGTACACGGTTTTGTTGGTCCAGACAGTGTAACCGCTTGTAATAAAGTGGCGCAAGATAATAAAAAAGATATTTTCTTACTTACTGAAATGTCACATCCCGGTGCAGAGATGTTTCTAAAAGGAGTTTCAGATAATATTGCACAAATGGGTGTTGAATTAGGAATAAAAAATTATGTTGCACCCTCAACACGTTTAGACCGGCTGGGCGAAATTAGAAAAATTGTGGGAAAAGATTCATTTATTATATCCCCTGGTGTCGGAACCCAGGGTGGTGATCCTGGCCTAACTTTACAGTATGCAGACGCTTTAATTGTGGGAAGATCCATCTATCTTTCAGAAGATCCTGAAAGTGCAGTGCAAAATATTATTGATTCAATAAAATAATCTATAAATTAATTTTTAAAATATTTTTAAGTATAAAAAGTTCTTTAATGTATTTTTTTTCGTTAATTTAGGATATAATATATTTTTTAGACATGTTTTTTTTTAGAATATTTTTAGAAGTATTTTTTAGAAATAGTTTATAAAATAGCTTTAATCCAATTATAACTTCTTTCAAAATATCTTCCAGTAAATTCATACGAAATTTCAAATAGAATGAATAAAATGAATGCTGAGAAACTTAAAAATTCCATATTCAACATATCAAATCCAGTTAATGATTGATAAAGCCCTAAAAACGCCAGTGAAAATATTGTTATCTTCATAGCAAACCTATATCTAAAGAAAATTCCAAAAAAGTGACTTTTATCACTAATTTTCTGATTATCATTACCAATTTCATCAATAAATGCAGCTATGGAACATATAATCAAAGTTAATATGCTTATCTGCGGAACTCCATAAATAAATGCAACCAGTACAAATGTTGCTAAAGTCAAAATATGGTGAACACCATCTATTTTTTTAGAAAATAAAGTTCCTAAAAGAATTGCAAAGAAAATATAAGTCGCATCCACACTATTAACAACTAAAAATCCAATGCAAAGGCCGCAAATAATTCCCACTATAGATGCAAATTTTTTATCTCCTCTTTCATCATATGCATCATCTGAAAATTTCATCAAAAATCCAGAAAGCATATAAAAAAGAGCTAGTACAATTATTTCCATATTAAATACCTATGAGTTATTCATTCTCCCCGGAATCTACTAAATCCAGCGCTCCAGCCAGAATCAGGGGGAAAAGAACTGTAGCATCACCAACAACTGTTACTAAATTAGAACCTGCCCGAGCCTTGGCCCAAGACTTGGCTTCTTCTAAGGGAGCACCACTTAAACTTCCCGCTTCACTCCTATCCATGGTTATTTGAATAGCAGCATCAACACCACCTTTTAGAAGATTAGAAGCTAACACATAATGTTTGGGAAGGCCTCCACCTAAAATAACGGCTCCTACTTTTTCAGACTCAAATACTATATCTGAAAGTTGGTGCATATCAGCTACCGCATCCAAAGCAAGTTTGTTGGATTGATTGAACATCCATAATTGAAGGCCCAGCATACTATCAATAATCCCTGGAGCATATATTGGAACATTATTATCTGCTGCTGCTTTTATAATAGAATTTTCATCGGTTATTTGTGTTCCAACATGGTAAATAAATTCTTGAATGGAAGTGATTTCAGTTTCACTTGCAATTTTTTCTAATATATGATTTATTTCGTTTTCAAAAATCTCAAAATCCTCAGATTTTGTGTAAATATCACCTATACGACCCATACCCGAATCATGAAGTTTTTCATCATCAAATCCATAGTTTCGATAATGAGAACCACCAAAGGATTCTAAAAGATCATGTGTAAGATTTGCTCCACTGGTTATAATTACCTTGATAATACCTTTTTTTATGAGATCAGCTATTATATCCCTCATCCCTCCCGGAACCATGGGCCCTGCTACACTTAGAAATATATTTAACTCCTGATCTTCAATCATTTCTGAAAGTAATTTCGTGGCCCTATAAACTCTTCCAGCACCTAAAACCCCAGCATTCCCCATTTCTTCAATGAAATCGGATATTTTCATACCTTTGGAGATTTTAACATGATTAACTTGATGATCATCTTTCAAAAATTACACAACCTATTATGATAATACTATACTCAAATTCTAAAATAAATAATTATAACTGAATAAGATTGATTTAAGGCAATTATAATATTAATAATATTAAATTATTCAAAAATTAATTAAATTAAAAATTTATATTAATTAATTGTGAATCAAAAAATTATTATAAATTTTTTTAGTATTTAAAAATTAATTTATTTTAAACTTGATTTATTAATATTCTCTTAATATAATCCTAATTTATTTTAAAATCTTTTAGGAATCTATTACTCTATTTTAATCCAGCAATATTATCTAAAAGATCTGTTCTAGTCACAATTCCCACGGGAGTTCCATCATGCTCTAATACTATTAATCTACCTATGTTCTTTTTATTCATGATTTCAATCGCATCAGATATCATGACGTCCTCTTCAACAGTTATAATATCACTGGACATGATTTCACTAATTTCTAGATATTCTTTACTTTGAGCAATAGCTTTAGTAATGTCACTTAAGGTTAGTATTCCAACAATTTTACCATCCTTAAAAACTGGAGCTCCCTCAATCCCTTTTTCCGATAAAACTTTTGCAGATTTTTTAACACCATATTCCGCATTCAAAGTTATAAGTTCCTTGGTTGCCACATCAAGAACTGTCTTTTTAGGAATACTTCTAATGGCCGTGGTATCTAAAAGCAAAATATTATCCATATCGTCCCTACCAACAATTACACCATTTATAACCAATTTATTTACAGGAGTAGGACCTACACGAATTCTATCACCCAAATCCAGTTGTTTTATGCTTCCAACTGCTTTAATAGCAGCTTCACACTCACCCGGATGAGGAATACTTGTAAATTCAATTTTAGCAACAGAAATATCATTCAATTCTTTTCCATCCCTATAAATCGGAACTAATGTTTCTTTACCTGTTGCAGAAATATTTAATGTATGATAAGCTTCAATTGTGGGTTTATAACCGCCCCGGGGTCCTGGAACACCTTTCACAAGGCCTAAACTCCTTAGGGATTGCATCTGGTTACGTATTGTTCCAGGGTTACGATTCATTATTTCAGCTATTTCCTCGCCCTTTATGGACTTACCACTAGAATTACGATACAGATTAATCAAACTTTGTAAAATCTCCTTCTGAACAGATGTAAGCATGGCCCGTCACCTTTAAATTTATAAATAAATATTATAATTAATACTAATCTTTTTCAATAATCTATTACGAATAATAATTATAATTATTTCTCATTATTTATATAATATTATCGTATATATTGTTTTTGTAATTATAACGTATACTTAATGTATTAAATTATATTTCTAATAATTATATTAATTAAATGTAAATGAAATCCAATAATAAGGGGAATATTAAATAATATTGGCCTAGATGTCTACTTAAACATTTATTAGAAAAAATTGAAATTAAATATAATTGAAATTAAATTTTTAAATCAATTTTTTATTTATTGATAAAACCATTTGATTAATAAAAAATTTCTAGAACAAAACATATTACAGCTAAAACTGCCAGCGCAATGGCCATATAAAAATATTTTTTACTAGCACCAATCCTAGTTAGATAAATACCTAAAAAAATAGTAATACTGAGCAAAAACCATCCTAATGCATTATAATAAGCTTTTGTATAAGCATAATATGTTGCAACAAACACCAGTAAAATAGCGATAAAATAATTGTTTTTAGTAGATTCCATTTAATACCTCATATAAAATTTATAATTCATTACTAATTATATTAATCCCAGAAGATTATGTATTTTATATTACTGAGTATATATTTAATTTTTTAAAAAAGAATCTGAATAACAAAGATCTTTTAATTAATTTTTATTAATATTGAATATTAAAAATTTAGGAGCCCTTCCAAAGTGTTCATCAATCAATAATCCATTTTCACTTGCTATTGCTACTTTAAATGAAATATTATCGCATTTATTTTTTGTTTTAGTAAATTTAATTAATTTCATGATTAATTGATAAGACCAAAATATAACAATTGTTATATAAATAATGAAATTTAAAGTTATGCACAAAATATTATAAAATTTATGACTTTGTACTATAGAAAATTTAAAAAACAAAAATTGAAAATTACTATGGCTTAAAATAAATACAATGCCCAGGTTTTCCTGGGCCTCTAGGATGTCTACAATATAAATTAATTGATTTTTGCTCATCAACAATTATTTCGCACTTAAATCTGCATTTATAACAATTTTCACTGGAAGAAATAATATTGAATTCCTGAACATCAAAGATTTTAGTGCTTTCCATTTAATCACCATAAAATAAATATTCTGTTATTCTGATAGATTTGACAGATAAAAGTTTTTATTTAATATTTGAATAAGTTTAACATTGCATAGTTATATATTAACTTTATGAATACCCATAATATTAGTATAGATAAAAAAAGGTTATAAAATGGTAGGAATCATGCAAAACCTCGTTTATGGATTGGCCGTTAGAGCATTGTTAAGTGATGATGACGGGAAAATTTTGATTATTAAACGATCTACAGATTCAAAAACAAATCCTGGAAAATGGGAATTTCCAGGAGGTAAAGTAGATCCAGAGGAATCTTTTGATCAGGCACTGTTAAGAGAAGTATATGAGGAAACTAATTTAAAAATTGGCCTTGATCATGTAGTTGGTGTCTCAGAACAAAATTTGCTTGTTATAAGGGCCGTTCATATAATTATGTCCGGAAATATAATGAGTGGAGAACTTAAGTTAAGTGATGAACATGAAGGTTATGCTTGGGTATTCTTTGAAGATTTAATAGAATATGAATTAGCAGACTGGCTTGAACACTTTGTAAATAGCCAATACCAAATTATCAAAGGCAAAGAAGAACTTGATGAAAAAAAAGAACCAGAAAATATGATTAAACCTTGGTTGAAATCAATAAAAAGCTCTTTTGATTCAGTTAAAACTAAAAAATGACTAATTTTCTATTTGATTTTAAAAATAGTCGAAAAATTAATTTATTTTATTATTATTATTATTATTATTATGGTTAAATCAAAATATTTATATCTATATATAACAATTGTTATAATAAATCATTGTTTCTAGCTCTTTTCGGAAGTTAAATACTATTCAAAAACATAATATTAATATGAATTTTTAATTACAAAATAGGGGAGATTCTATGAGTAACTTAAAAGTAGATGTTAAAGGGGAAACATGTCCCATACCTCTAGTTGAGACCAGAAAAGCATTAAGAACAGCTTCACCAGGAGAAATTGTAGAAATAACTGGAACCCATCCCGCTTCCAAAAAAGAAATACCAATGGCTGTAGAAGCCCTAGGCATGGAATTGATGAGTGTGGAAGAAACTGATGGGATCTGGAAAATAAAAATCAAAAGGTGATTTTATGAGTCAAAAAGCAACAATAGTAGTCCATAGTGGAGATATGGATAAGATATATAGTGCTTTGATTATTGCCAATGGTGCTCTTTCCATGGGGATGGAAGCTTCGCTTTATTTCACTTTTTGGGGCTTAGAGCGCCTTAAAAAAGGAGGTCTCGAAAAAGGACCATTGTCTAAAATGCATTTTTTAGGCCTGGGTAAATGGATGATTAAAAGCCGAATGAAAAAAGCCAATGTGGCATCATTAGAACGGCTAATATCAGATTACAAAGATCTTGGTGGAAAAATAATTGCTTGTGAAATGACCATGGAAATAATGGGTATTGAAAAAGAAGGTCTTCAGCAGGACTTAATTGATGAATATGGTGCAGTAGGTACTTATATCCAAGAAGCCAGAGACTCGGAAATAACACTTTTCATATGAAATTAGACTATTAAATGACTTTTTTAAGTAAAAAACGACACTTAATAAAATATTTATAAATTCAAATAATTTCCGGTTTTAAATCAGGTGAAAAGATGTTAAAAAATTATACATATCTAGATAATGCTTCAATGACCCGCCTCGATGAAAGAGTATTGGAAGAGATGCAAAAATGCTTTTTTGAAAATTATGCTATTCCTACATCTGAATCAGGATATTCAATGGGAATTGAATCACGGGAAATACTTGATAATAGTCGAAAAATCATTGCAGACACATTAGGGGCTTCTAAAGAAGAAATAATCTTTACTTCTGGAAATACTGAATCCAGTAATATTGCTTTAAAAGGAACTTTGATGGCCTGGACTCAAAGAAAAAAACGTGAAAATGAAAACAATTTAGACAAAGAAGACGAAATAAAAAATCATGTCATTACATCATCAATAGAAGATTTTTCAGTTCTTAACACAGCTAAATCCCTGGAAAAACTAGGTTTCCAAGTTAAATTTCTTGATGTCGATCCAGATGGTTTTATTGATCCAGAAGATCTAAAAAATTCAATTACCAACGAGACCATAATAGTATCTATTCAACATGCTAATCAGGAAATAGGTACTTTACAAGATTTAGAAACCATTGGAAAAATTTGTAAAGAAAAAGGAGTTCTTTTCCATACTGATGCAACTCATTCATTTACCAAACTTCCCCTTAATGTAAATAAAATCCCTGCAGATCTTATTTCGATTTCAGCCCATACTATTCATGGCCCTGCAGGAATTGGTGCATTATATATACGTAAAGGCACTCCGCTATTAAAATGGATGGATGGTGGTTTTCAAGAATTTAATCTACGAGGAGGGACAGAAAATATTTCTGGAGCCGTGGGATTTGCTAAAGCAATCCAATTAGTAAAAAAAGACGAAAATCAACGTTTATTAAATATGAGAGATCATTTAATAGATAGAATATTAAATGAAGTTCCAAAAACTATTTTAAATGGACATCCCACAAATAGAACACCTCAAAATGTAAATATAACCTTTGAGTATGTTGAAGGCGAATCTATAACATTACATCTGGACATGAGGGGATTTGCCGTCAGTACTGGTTCTGCTTGTTTTAGTAGGTCTTTAGACCCGAGTCATGTGATTTTAGGAATTGGGGGAAATCCTGAAAGAGCACATGGGTCTGTAAGGTTAACTTTAGGCCGATTCAATACAATGGAAGAAATTGATGCTGTTGCTGATGCATTGGCACAAGTAGTTGAGAATTTAAGGAAAATTAGTCCATTAGGCATGAAATAAATATTTTTAAAAATTTTAATGCCCAAAAAAATTAATAAATAATTCTATACTTAAACCATTATTTTTTTTCTAAATATCAAAAAATATAAATACTAATTTTATTTGCATTTAATTATGGAGAAAATAGTACTCGGACTCCCCAAAGGGAGCTTAAACAATGTAAACAGGGGAAATACTTATCAATTATTTGTGGATGCTGGATACGAAGTTAGAGGATATGAACCTGGTAAAGAAGAAAACGAAATGGACATTACCAATGATTCTGAAATAAAATCTTACTTAACTCGTCCTCAAAGTGCCCCCGTGGAATTAAACAGAGGAATGCTGGATAT
Organism: Methanobacteriaceae archaeon UBA349; assembly: GCA_002509745.1. Lineage (GTDB taxonomy): Archaea > Methanobacteriota > Methanobacteria > Methanobacteriales > Methanobacteriaceae > UBA349. The sequence continues at coordinate 44,213 of DAWK01000072.1, forward strand.
ATCAATCATTGGTGAAGATTGGGTGCGTGAAGAATCGGTAAATGTTGAAGAGAATCTAATAACAAAAATTGGAGATCTTGATTATGGTCAAACAAAATTAATAGTTGCCTTACCAAATGAAGCCCCATATGATTCCCTTACAGAGTTTTTCCAGGCCAATTCAGATAAAAAAACACCCATTTTATGTTTTACAGAATATCCCAACCTTACCAAACAGTTTTTCATGGAAAATGAAGGTTACCAACAAATTTTTGGAGAAAAAACTCCCCTGGTCCAAATAAGAGGTTTGTGGGATGGGGAAAATGACATGGTGCAAATAATAAATTCCGATGGGGCCACAGAAGTTTATATTGCAAAAGGAGCAGATTTAATTATAGATAATACTCAAACCGGGAGCAGTTTGAGAAAAGCTGGCCTAAAAATTATTGACACTATAATGGAATCAAGTGCTGGTCTTTATGCTGGCCCTACTTGTACTGGACAGAAGTTAGAAAAGGCCCATATGATATTTGACCAATTATTTGGTGCAATTAAAGCTAGAAAATATTTTGATGTGAAATTTAACATAGCTAATCACAGAGTAGAGGATACTAAGTCATTTCTTGTCTCTAATGATTACTGTTCTGATGAACCTACCATAACCAAAGGTAGTAATTTCTCCCAATTTAATGTTCTAATTACAAAAAATAAATTTCCAGAGATGTTAAAAGAGATTAAAATTCTTGGTGCATCTGCTATTGTAAGAGAAAACGTAAAACAATATGTTAAATAATTAAATGATATTAAATATCTTTAATTTTTAATAAAAAGTCAATATTAATTATTTAACATTAATAATTATAATATATACATTAATTAAAATTACATTTTTATTTTATTGTTGCATATTCATTTTCCAATATATTTTATTAGTCAAAAAATACTAAAAATTGTTGAAAATTTAAAATAAGGTTTAACCTTTGATTTTATGAAAAAGCTTATAAAGCCTGAAAAAAATAATATTTATAGTGATTACAATGTATAATCTAAAGACCAAAAAAGTGGCTTTGTCATTTTTATTAATTTTAGGATGCTGTTTCATATTCTCAAATACGGCCAGTGCCGTGGATGTGTTCCTTACCTCAGATTGTATTTCAGGTAATAGTACAAAAGATGTTTCTAATCTTCATTCCGTTGAAGGATATATTGAAAACGGTAGTTTAAAAGATAAAGTAAATGTTACAGTAGATCCTAATGCTCCCCATCCGGGAGAAGGTGAGAGAGCCATATATTCAACCAAATCAAATGGTGTCGCAGTCTACATGGCCGCCAGTTGTCCTGGAACCATGAAAACAGTTGCCAAATTAGCTTCAACAAGTAACAAAGGAGTTATTTTTGTCAATACTGGACAGTTAAATTTAAAATCTACGTCTATAATTAGAAGGGCTTGGGATGATAATTTTTCAAATATGTATTTTGCAGGAATTAAAACCCCATATATATTCTTAAGAAATGCTGGAGTTTTTGTTATACAACCGAATATTGACTGTGCCGGCAAATCACAGGATTATAAAAACCGATACATTGCCAATGTAATAACTAGCATAATAACCAATCATCCTACCAGTCTTACTAGCAGCTCAGGACGTTATTATAACACAGCACTTATAGCAACGCATAAAATTTCCCCCGCAACCATGGCTAGTGTCGCAAATGGAATATACACCTCAAACAAAAATAAAAAAGCTTTAAGCAAAAGTTATAGTGGTTATCGTTTAGTGACCTTCCTGTTAATGGCCACCGATTACATGAATGGTCCAATTAATAAGCCGATCTCATATAGAGAAGCCGCTAATTCCCATGTAAAAAGTACTTATAAGGGATACATAAGCAGGCAGGATTACCGAAATATTGCAGCATCAACTAATAAATACATTAGAAAATACAAACGCGCGCCTAATTACGTGAATTTCAAAGGAAAAATCATTGGTTACAAAGATCTTTTGTTGATGTATGCTATTTTAACAAAAAACCACACCAGTAAATCTGGAATGACTTTGGCAAGTAGCTACAAATTCCAAAAGGTTTACAGATACTAAAAAAGGATTAGAACTTATATCAACTTATAAGTTCTATTTTCATTCATTTTATGGCTTAGTATTTAATTAATTAATTTTATTTTAGTTTATTTTAAAACAGATATAAAATATTTAATCTATTAATTTTAAATTTATTTTTTGCCAACAGAAGCAATATAAATAGTGAATTCCTCTTTTCCATCAATTTTAAGAAGATCATCCATATATTCCTGATCATAGGCAGCAATGGCACAGGTCCCAGCATCTATGACTTCACAAGACAAATAAAGATTCTGGCCAACATGACCTGCATCCAGGGCAATTACTTTATGAGCCGCCAATCCATATCTCCATTCCATCCGGTATGGGATAGCAGTCCATATAAAAGTTAAAGCACCTTCTCCAGCAAAATTTTGATTGAATGTACCTTTAATAATCTTTTGTTTCAAATTTTCTTCTGGAAATTCCATCATAAGTTGATGGGTAAGAGGCATATATCTGTAAATACCTTTTTCGAGTTCGTCAACATTAAATATTGCTAGATACGTTTCCAGGGCGTGTCTGCAACCAGCTGAAGGCACATTACGAAAAACATTAGATCCCGCGGCAAATTTAGCTCCCTGGGTGGCCCAGAGAAGAAATGACAATTCTTCTAGCAATAAAGGCTCGTTTTTATACTTACGTCGACTATTACGATTTTTTATAGCATTAATTATGTTATGATCGTATTTTTCATTCCAATCAAGAAATGGTAAGTTTATTTTCTCAGAAGCAGATTTATGTGGTTTTTCCACTGGTGGGGCAGCTATTCCCTGACTCTGATCAGTTTTAGAAAAATCTATGGTTTTTCGTATGCTGTCTTTAAGAAAATATCTCCTTTCTTCTAATAGTTCATGGTAATTTTTATTATCATTTTCCATATACAAGTCCCCCATTATAACAATCACCAAAAATATTTTATCTACTTAAGAACGTCTTTCCAGTTCAAATTCAGGTTTTCCAATGACTACCAGCCCCAAATATCCATTTACCGTGACCAGATCACCATCATTAATTAGTTCCGTAGCTTTGCTGATCCCATTTACGGCAGGAATTCCCATCTCCCGGGCTATTATTGAGCTGTGAACCAGCATTCCCCCTCTTCGTTCAACAATACCCGATGCTAAAGAAACTAAAAAGGTCATTTGTGGCTGAATAGCATCACATACTAAAATTTCCCCTGATTTTAACTTGTAGAAATCATCAAAAGAATTTATAATTCTGGCCAACCCGGATACAATTCCTGGCGAAGATGGTTGTCCAGTTAGTTGTCTAGGTTTAAAATTAGGCTTCAATCTATTTTTAACTTCCATTTTTTTCTTTTTAATAGAAACAAGTGAATTTTCAAAATCTAATAAAGCATTATAGATGGTCTCCCAATCTTCCAGAATTAAATATTCTTTAGATTCCATTCGGCCTTCATTTATTAAGATTTCACATCCCCTGTTTAAAAAAATCAAAAGCTGGTTTTCTAATTTTCCTAAAAGAATATTATCGTCATCTCTAAGCTTCCAACTTAATTTTCCTATGCGTAAAACTTCATTTACCTCTTCAAATCTTGATTCTCCTGCAGCAAAATATAACTTGTCAAGATATGACTTTTTTTGATTTTTGTTATTGGAAATTTTATGTTGGTTTTCTTCCACAGAGGTTTCCAAATTCAATTCTTTAATTGGATTTACCTTTTTTATTTGTGATTCATTGTCTATTTCGGGTTCCTTTTTTGATAGTTCCCATATATTCCTCAGAATCAACTCAGGATGGTCTTTAAATGACCGATTTTCGTACATTAAATCCAGGTGATCGTTTAATAAAGATTTGAATTTCTTGACAAATTCCAAAGATTTCCTGGTTTGATTGAGTTGATCCAAAGCATCTAAAAGCTCTTTACTTTTAATTTGATTGTTTATAAAATATTCAATTTTTGAATTAAGAGTTTGGTCATTTTTTAATAATAATGAAAGCGATTTAAATTGCCTGTTTCTTTCAGATGCTAACAAATCGTCAGTTTTTAAAATTTCCATGAATTCATAAGGATTTTTTGGTTTTACCAGGTCATTATAGTATGTTCCAAAGTTTCTAATTCCATGAGCAAAAGGTATGAAATCATCCCAGTATATTTTTTTCCATTTGAAATAGATATCAGCTCTTTCTTTGATTTTATCCGCCAGCAAATCCTTTTTCATTCCCTGAGGTTTTTCCAGAGCCAGCCTTTTACCTTCATTTTCAAGTTGAGGTATCAAATCGTTTTCAACTTTATCAGATAGCTGTTTAAGCCTTTCAAAATTGGGAGTTAAGGTTAAATACCATTTTCTTTCTTCATTAGAATCTTCAATGCTAGTAATAGGCCTTACTTGAAGAACAGTGAAGTTTTCGCCTTTACCAGTCCATTCAATATCAGCCGAAAAGCCAAAAGCATCTTCTATATTTTTAGTTTGGGTAATTATGTATTCCAGATCATCTAAATTCAGAAGAGAAAGATTTAATTTCTTGGTTTCCTCAGGTCGAATATGCTGGATTATGTTGTGATTATCTCTTTGTACAACCCATTTTTCCCCTACTTTAATGTTATCAACCAGATTACTGAGATAACCTCCTACCAATTCTATAACAAGATTATTCTCACTTCCAGTGGGATCTTTGGAAAAAGACAACCCAGATACTGGTTGTTTTTCCATGATTTGTATTAAAACTGCAATGGAGCTTTTTAAAGAATCTAATTCAAGTTCTTCTCGGTATAAAATAGCCCTATCACTCCATAATGAAGCCCAAACAAGTTTTATGGATTCTAATATTTTTTCTATTCCCTGAACATTGGTATAAGATTCATGGATTCCTGCAAAAGAATTTTTTTTGGAATCTTCCGCGGGTGAAGAAGATCTCACAGAAAACTTTGAATCATCACCAAATTCTTTAATTTGCTTAATGATTTCTGACTGGATTTCTAAAGGGATTTCTGATTTTAAAAAGGCCGATCTTATCCTTAAAGATGCATCCCACATTTCTTCCCATCGCATTTCTTCAAAGGGTTTTTTAAAAATTTCCAAATCGATTATAGAAAATAAATTATTGTGTTCTATGAATTTTTTGTAGGCTTCCGTGGTTATACAAAAGCTGCGAGGAATATTAAATCCTTTATTTGAAGCTAAAAATAAATTTCTTGTTTTTGAACCTACTTGATCCAGATCAGGAGGATTGTGTGAATTTTCAAATGAAAATATTATTTTTGAAGAGGGTTCCATTCAAAAACCTCCTGAAATCTCCTTACCAAAAAGTATCGATAAACATCCACCAGAATAAGGGCATTGGACGGAGATTTTACAAATAAATCCAGATAAGGGTGTTTTTTAATTAGTAAATCTGCCCATTTATTAAATTCTGGAGAATTATTCAGTATTTTCGATTTTCCAGTGATGGTAACACCGCTAACTTTATTTACACCAGGGGGGACACTGGAACGATTGTCCACAAAAAGAGCGACTTTATCTGATTCTGATAAAAGACTGAATTTTCTGGTGTTTAAAGAAGTAGAAAAAACAATATTTTTCAAATCAGAACTACAAGCAAAACTTATTATTGAAGCATAGGGTTGTCCATCACCTTGAGTAGCTAAAACAGCAAATGGCTGATTAAATACTAATTGAGAAATTTCCTCCGGGACATCCAGATCAGATTCCTGACAAAAATTATCCTGGGAATGATCTACACACATAGGCTCGTCAAATTCTTTCATTTTTTTAATCTCGAGATTTTTTTGGAATTATTGATTCTTATTATAATATAATTTATGTAACTTATGCATATTATTTTTAATCAATTAAGGTTGGATAAAAATAAATATCCTCTGGATATCCCATTTTTAATATTTTAAATAAACCTGATCTTTTTATCTAGATTATTCATATAATATATTGTATCATAGGGGGAATTATTATGTCATTACAGATAATCTTTTAAAAGAAGTTAAAAAACAAACTAAAAAATCAAAACATGATAAACATCATAAAAAGCATAAAAGCCATAAAAAATCCGGAATTCCAGACGAAGTAGAAAAGATGGCTAAAAAAGAGTTGAAAAAACGGCTCAAATTTTAATTTTCATGATTATTTTTCGATTTTTTATTAAATAATATATTTAATTTTAAATTTTTACTAAAACCCATTTTTCTAAAATTGTTTATTTGATGATAACCAAATATTATTATATTAATTTAAAAGAGGGGATTGTATGGATGAAAAAGAAATACAAGAATTTGTAGACAATTTCAAAGGAATGACCTGGGACGATTTGGAAGATGCTACGGCTGTAATGACCAGAGAAGATATGGCACTGGCTATTCATAAACTAAAAGAAAGATTTGGTTAAATAAAATAATGAAAAAAATGCCAAAATAATTAAAGATTTAAAATCTTTATTTAACCTTTTTAGATTTTTAGATTTATTAAATCACAGATTATGATTCAATAATCTCAGTTCATTATTATTAATTATATTTTGACAATTATCTCATTTTTTCTTAAAAACCCTGGAATTGCTGGATGATTATATTGGGCCACAATGAAGTTTGATCTTGGTTCAATACCATTTTTATCCAGCCAAATTTTTAATTCACCTATTTTTTTAATGGATAAATCTTCCTTGGCCCTTCCTGAAAATCTCATAACTGCCATACGTTGGTTTTTTTCTTCTTTAAACTTAATTCGACTATCTTCTGGATCCGGAAGTGTTTCTAATGTGTATTTTGAGGGCATGGTGAAAGAAATGCGGTAAATCTCTTTTCCCGCCTTTTCTTCAGTAACCGGAACAGTCATAGGAATCTTCTCAGAACCAGAAACAACCTCTTCAGTAACCGGAACAGTCATAGGAATCTTCTCAGAACCAGAAACATTTACACCCGCTACCGGAGTGGTCATTGGAATTTTAGATTTCTTTTTATTTCCCCCAAAGATGTAGTTAGCCAGGATAGAGAATCCCATACCCAATGCATTTCTATAATCCGCTTCTAAATCTACTTGAGCTAAGATGTAATCATCATATTCCCTTATTTCGAAGTTTCCATCTTTTTTCTTTACGTTATAAGAAGGACTTTCAGTCATAAAATACCTCCTAATAATTTAATATTAATATTATAGTTTTAACAAAATATAATATTGTTTATATAATTTTTTTAAATGTTTAAAAAAATCATTAAACAACATTTCAGCAGTTTTAGAGTATTAAATCTGGAGGTCTGTAAAATGATGTGGATTATAAAAGCTAAATGTGATTTGTGTATGGCTGAAAGGATTTTAAAAGTTGAGAGTGAGGTTCCACCATATTCTATTGGAGAACAAATTGAAAAATGCCCTTGCGATGGTAAATACGTGGTGGAAGAAATTGCCGAGATTGATTAGTTTTAATTTTATTTTTTAATTACAAATCTCCAAGCTAAATTCCATTTTAAACAATATTCAATAACTATAATAATTTTAAAGTTCATAATTATTAGTAATATAGGAGGGTTGATATGGATAATGAAACTAGAAGGGAATTAATTGCCAAATCGCCAATACCCTTTGAAAGCCTGCGAAAGTGGAACATTGGCGCAGGATTCTTGCATTTAATTCAAGGGATAATTTTAATTGGCCTGGGATTATGGCTGGAATGGACACGAGACATATACACTTTTTACATAAAATTCACAGTTGTTTCTTTAAGACCACCGACATTCGAGGTACTGCCTGATCCTCAAGTAGTATTCACCGTGGGATACTTGGGAGTAATTCTGGCATCGTTTCTATTGATTTCCGCTGTAGCTCATTTCGTGATAGCTTTTGTTAGAAATAAACAATACAATGAGAACTTGAAAAAAGGTACAAACCCTTATCGTTGGTATGAATACGCACTTTCAAGCTCCATAATGATTGTTTTAATTGCTCAATTCCTGGGAATCTGGGATTTATGGACATTAGTAATGATATTTGTTCTTAATGCAATCATGATACTTTGCGGATATCTAATGGAAAAATTAAATCAATATCCTAAAAAAACAGACTGGACACCATACCTAGTTGGCTGTTTAGCAGGATTTACACCGTGGATAGTAATGGCTGCATACTTTATAGCTGCTTTAGGATCTTCAGATACAGCACCGCCAACTTTCGTCTATCTAATACTTTTAATTTACTTCATCATGTTCAATACGTTCTCTATAAACATGATTTTGCAATACAAAGGTATTGGAAAGTGGAAAGACTATTTATATGGTGAAAAAGTCTATATTTTATTAAGTTTAATTGCGAAAACAGCACTGGCCTGGTTAGTATTTGTGGGTATTTTTGCCCCATTCTAACTTTTTTTTCTCTTTTTTATTATATGTAGATTAATTTCTGATGTTTTTAATAATAACTCTCTAAATTATATTAGCAATTAAGCAGATGAAAAATCTTTCAATTTTCTCACGTAGATTAATCTTTGATAATGAAATTTTTTAATAAAAATATATGAAAACTATTTTAAAAATTACATTAGAAATTGATCTAGTAGTTTCTTTATTATTGATGATAACTAGAAACACTATTTTGCTAAGATTTTACTTTATTAGAAATATTTAAATCATAACAAACAAAACAAGGTATTATACTATTTATTAAGGTGATACAATGAAAATGGAAGAACTTCTTAAAAAATGTCCAGAATGTGGTTGTCAGGATAAAACTATTCAGCGAAAGATTCTCGACGAACACCGGGCACATGCCAAAACTAAGGCCATTATTTGTGAAAATTGTGGTTATGAATTTGAATCTGGTGAAAAAGACGAAGAATAGTTCTAATTACTTGCATTCAAAATATTGTATCCATAATCTTCATGATAATCACCTTAAACCCCATCGAAACTTCTATTTACGGATGGGCAGGACCAAAAATACCGTTATTTTTAATTAACGTGATACAAATAATTGCACTTTCCATATTGTATAAAATTACTAGTAAATAAGTTATTATTCAATTCATTTTGATTTTATTGAAATAAATGTAATAAAACTATATACTTCAAAAAACCAATAATAATAGAAATAATTATTTCAAATCATTATAATTTTAAATAATAATCTAAAATACGGTGTTAAAATGGCCTTTCACGTAATGTTAATTCCTTCTATGGATTGTCCTTCTAATTGCAGCTACTGCTGGGGAGTGGACAAAGAATCCGATCTTATGGATATTGAAATAATTGAAGAAACCGTAAAATGGTTAAAAGACTTCCGGACCGAGCCGGTGACCTTTACTTTTCACGGCGGAGAACCTTTATTAGCAGGATATGAATTCTATAAAAAAGCACTTGAATTATTAAGTCAGAAATTAAGTAATTTAAATCCAGCTTTTGCAATTCAAACTAATTTATGGTTAATGACACACGAAATTGCCGAACTTTTTGCAGAATATAATATTCCCATTGGATCCAGCTTAGATGGGCCCCTTGAAATTAATGATTCCCAGAGAGGCTCAGGCTATTTTGAAAAAACAATGCAAGGTTATAAAATAGCTAAAGAAAAAGGATTAAATGTTAGTTTTATAAGTACTTTCACATCCAGTTCTATTGCTCAAAAAGAAGCGATATTCAATTTCTTTTTAGAGAATAATCTTGACCTTAAATTACACCCCGCCCTACCATCCCTTAGAAGTGAAGACCCTGAAGAGTGGGGCATATCACCAGAAGAGTATGGTGAATTACTAATTTATCTTTTAGATCAATATTTAGAACACATGGGCCAAATAGAGATTAAAAATATTGACCATCTCTGTAAAGGAGTTTTTGTTCGCCGAGGGGTCGTTTGTACCTATGCCGACTGTGTAGGTGATACTTTTGCCATAGGGCCTGATGGAAATATATACCCTTGCTATCGTTTTGTAGGAATGGAAGAATATGTAATGGGAAATGTACGTGATCATCCCACCATGGAAGACTTATCTAAATCAGAAGCTCTAAAAAGCTTAAGAGACTGGGAGCAATTAGTAGATGAAGAATGTGCAGATTGTTCCTATATAAAGTTCTGTAGAGGTGGTTGCCCATACAATGCTTTAACTATGGATAAAGAATCTCAAAAAATGGAGATAAAAAGTGTAGATCACCAGTGCGAAGCTTATAAAATGATTTTTAAAGAGATAACTGATAGGGCCAATAAAGAATTTTTATCTTCACCTAACCTTATGATGCCTGGAATGCAATCATCTAGTGAAAATAAAAATAAAAATAAAAGAAAATCTAGTATAATGGATATAATGATGAAAAGATCCTAAAATTAAATTATTTTTATTAATTTATTTTTAGAGATTTGTCTTCTGAGTGAGAATTCCTATCTTTCTTTACATATTATTCCAATGAAACACAAGATTAATATTCAAAATCATATCCTGAAAATCTAGGGATTTTAATCAATCATTAAAATGTAAAAACCTTTGAACATCATCCACATAAGATACAAATTCAATTACAGAATTTACATACTCTCGGGCCTCATCCACTTCATTAAAATCATAATCTTTACTATTTAAAACTTCCATGAACCTTTTTCTCATCTCAGTTTCCAGCTTAGCTGATAAAAACTCAAATAAATCCGTGAGGTCTTCTTCATTCATGGCCATCTTTGCTTTTCTCATGATAGGACTTAAATCATCTTTGGAGGATTTTATACCATGGAATGGTTCATTTTTTCCTTTTAAATGCAAACGAACAACTGTTTCAAAAAACCAGTAATCTGCCAGATCCGCAGCATCCGAATTAAGCTCCCTTACAAAGGATGCTTTTTCAAATGCAGACTTTATCTCATTCTCATCATCTTCATTAACATAAGGAAGTATATGATTTACATTTTCCATTTCAAGTGCCATTTCTGCAGCTTTTACTACAGGCCCACCCATAGAATCGCAGTTTGAAACCATTTTTTTACCCCTCGAAAATTCTAATTAAATATTCGAAATAATATTTTTAAAACAATATATTTCTGTTATTATTTTTGTATTAACTATTATTTAGTATTGTAACCTAGAAAATATTTTCAATATGCGAACAATTTTAACAGCAGTGCTGCAAAATAAACCTACAATTTTTAATAATTATAAACATATTATTAATTATCTATTTAGTAATTAAATAAACTCTCTAAATTTATTTATATGGATATACCATCTTAGTTGTTTAGGGATTAAAATAATATGTTTTAATCTGAAATTTTATCAGTAAATTTTTAAAATTATCATCATATAATCGAGGTCTGATAATGTTACTTCCCTACGAGCCTTTGATAAAAATTGCACATTCCAAAATAAAGTGTTATAATCACAAAACTCAAAAGAAAGTTAAAACTGGTGAAATACATACTTACAAATCTAAACAGTATGTAATACCTTTAAAAAATGACCATCCATTTTCATGTGACGAAGAAGTTGCTATTATCAAAGCTGAAGACTATTTCAGAATGGATATACTCTTACAGCAGCGCAAATTAGAATATGATGATTATCTTGAACGAAATATTGCTCTGGAAAGAGAATTGAAAGAACTTAAAGTGAATCTGAAGTATTATACGGATATAAACGCCGATACTAAAATTTCACAATTACAAAAAATAGAAAAGGAATATTTGGAGATTGAAAACCAGCTCAAAGGAAAAAATAAAGAACTTTTAGAGGCTAAAAAAGAGATAAACTCTAAGGAAGATTTAATAAAAGAGTTAAAAAGAGAAAAAGAAGAATCAGAAGAAGGTTTTTTAGGAAAAATGAGGGGAATATTTCCTAAAAAAATATCAGAAGATAAAAAACGTGTTAATAATCAAAAAAAGTAAAATAAAAGTAAAAATTAAATAGGATATAACTTGAAGATATGATTAATCTAAATCCTACTATAAATTAACTTTCTATGGAGTTATAAACTGCACTATAAGATGCACTGCCTGCCCTATTAAGGTCAGTCTGAATATTTGAATCATCACCTACACTTATCCAATTTTCCCAGCTTTCTTTGGTTTTTATATGATTTTTTTGGAAAATAGAATTTAAATTTCCTGAATAATAAGATATTTTTGGTTTTAAAAACATCGCCCTAATTTCATATAATGTATGCAAAGGCTTAGACGTTCCACTTTCAAAATGAGGGCCAGCAAGACCATCAGACATATAATGAGTGGCCACACCATAGCAATAGCTAGAATAATCATAATTACCATTTTTATAACTAATTTTTCCCTGATTTGACCAGTATTTAGCCTTTTCAAGATTATAAGGATAAACATGGTATTTAAAATCTAAGAATTTAGTATCTGGATCATCTGAACCATCTATCATTAAATCTAAATTAAGATTTTTGGATACATTCTCAGGCAGTGAGTAATATGTCTGCTCTGCAATATCATGATGATTGGTTACTGACCAGGCCATAGCAGGAGATACAAAAAGAATAGGTATCAATGCTAGGAATATTAAAGTTATATATTTTTTCATAATACTCTGAATTTAGTAAATATCTAAATTAATAATCTAAAATTTTATAATTTTGAATGAAGTAATTTTAACTTTATTATGTGTACTTACTACTCCTATTTAAATTAATCGAATTCTGCAAAAATGAATATATAATGCTTTTACTTATTATTAGTTTATTTATTAATGACAATAATTTAATAAATATACCTATTTCAAAATCATAATATTCATATCAAAAAGTATTTGCTAAACTTGAATTAAAAATAGATAGCAATCAAAACAATAATAAGTATTTTTAAAAAAATTGAGGAAAAGTTATGGCAAAAGATTGTGAAGTAGATAAAGCCTTTGAGGCAGAACTTAAAGGGAAAATGGGTTGGAAGTGTTCGTGTTCACTGGATATTGTAGATAAAGAATCAACTCTGCGACAGATCAATTGCAAAAAATGTGGAAAAATATTTAAAACCAATACAGACACAGATTTATGTTTTGATTGCAGAAATAAAAAATGAAAATTCTTTATTAATTTTTATTTTCTATTCTTTTTTCAATTTTTAAAAATTTCAGATTTTTAAATAACACCCCACAGATGTTTTTCTTTATGAAAACTTGTTACGTCAAAATAGTGGTAAATACGTTCCGGCCAATATTTTCAAGAAAAAAATAAAAAATAAATATAATCATTTTAAGTCATTATTTTTATTCTAAAATCAAATTATAAAATTCTATTATTTTTAGGCCAAATAGAATCTTAAAAATACACCTATTTAAATCAGCCAGTATAGGGTATCTACATCATATACGAACATTTCTTCAATTTGTGTTTGTAATCTCCACTCATTCAATTTCTCGATTAAAAAAACAAAACAAATCACTGTTAAAAAACTTAATAAGAATTAAAAAACAGAATAATGTTATAAATAAAGTCAGTTTTCGTGAAATTTTGATTATAACTATATGGAGATAAAAAATGGAAAGTTTCAATATTAAAGAAATACCCAAACTAATCTTTTCTATTTTGATTGTATTTGTAACTGGAACTATTGGCAGTCTGGCAACCTTACCTGAAATTACAACATGGTATTCTGCCCTGGCCAAACCTGAATGGACCCCACCGAACTGGGCATTTGGGCCAATCTGGTCAACTTTATATGTTCTGATGGGAATTGCTCTATTTTTAGTCTGGAGAGAAGGATTGGAAAGAAAGGCAGTTAGATATGCCATAATTATTTTCGCAGTTCAGTTGGCCCTTAATTTAGCATGGTCCTTAGTTTTCTTTGGATTACACTCCATAGTAGGTGGAATTGTAATTATATTCTTCCTATGGATTGCTATATGGCTTAATATATTTGCATTTTATATTATATCCAAACCAGCCGGCCTTATTTTAGTGCCTTATTTGATATGGGTTAGTATAGCATCTTATTTGAATTATTCAGTTTATTTACTGAATTAATTATTTATTTTTTTATATTTTCTTAGTTTTTTCAGTTTAACCAGATATTTAAATAGCAAGTTTAACAATATAATAATTGCTTGTTTAGGTTTGCCCTAAATGAGTAATTTAGTTATTGTTTGATTTGAAGTAGGATCACAAATCAAATGATAACTATAACTTTTCTAATTTTTATAAAATTTTATTTTAAAAGATATTTTCTAAAAAGTTTTGGTGAGGTTGACTAATATGGCAAAAGAAATAAAACAATTAGTAGTAGGCATAACCCGAGAGGGAGAGATAGTTGTTAAAAGTGGAAGAGGAAAAATGTATCCTGTTCAAAAATCAGCCGATTTAGAATTCACTTGTGAAGATCTATTCAAAGATGTTGAAAAAGAGATATTCGCAACTATAGATACTGAGGCCCAACCTTGGGAATGTATTTCTATTGAATAATTAATTTTAGTTGATTTTATTATAAATTATATTATTTTATTTTATTATCCTATTTTTAAATATAGTCCTCAGGCCATAGAAATGTAAATTTCTTTTTTTCTTATTCAATTAATATAATTTCATGATATAGAAATATTGTTTACTTTAAAGTCGTTATATTTTATATTTGATTAATTTTTAATTTTACGTGTAATATTATATGTGATGTTTCAGTGTATTAATTTCAATTTTATTTAATAACTTATTAATACCTGATAATTCTATTATTATGATAAAGGGGACTTCATGATAGTTAAGGAGTCGTATATCAAAGCTAAAGACATTATTTTAATGATTTTAATTGTAGTGGATGTAGTATTGATATTTTATTCTATGTTCAGTAGTGTGAATCCTGTTTTACTTGATTATATTTATCGTTTTGATTTGATACTTTGTTTGATTCTGTTTATTGAGTTCTGTTATAATTTAAACAAATCTGAAGAAAGAATTAAATTTATAAAAAGTAATTGGTATATATTATAGCGTTTATTCCACTTGATTTTTTAAGAGCATTCCGATTTATTAGAATATTTAAATTATTGAAAATATTGACTTTATTCAAGAAGGATCTCAGTAAATTAACTGAATTCCTGGGAAGAACTCATCTAACTGAAGCATTAGCTATTTTATTATTCACAATAGTAGGTGGAACCGTAATTTTTTTATTTTATAGAAGATGGGATAAATAATAATGTTCATAACCTGTATGATGCATTATGGTACAGTTTAACCACCACATTGGTCGGTGGGGGAGATATAAATCCCATAACTCGTAATGGGAGAATAATAACTGCTATTTTAATGATTGTTGGAATAACTTTTGTAGGTTTTTTAATTGCATCACTGGCCTCATGGGCTGTGAAAAATCCAGCTGAAGAAAAAAAACAGCCTGAAAGACTAGAGACTATGGAAAAATCATTAAAAAAGCTTGAAAATAATATGGAAGAATTAAAAGAATTAATAGAAAAAAAGATTTAAAAATCTTATTCTAGGATC
This sequence comes from Methanobacteriaceae archaeon UBA349, assembly GCA_002509745.1. Taxonomy (GTDB): domain Archaea; phylum Methanobacteriota; class Methanobacteria; order Methanobacteriales; family Methanobacteriaceae; genus UBA349. Next base: position 59,696 of record DAWK01000072.1, read on the forward strand.
ATTTTATTTAGGCCATCCTTTAATTTAGTAGAATGAGTGTAAATGTCCTTAACTGAATCAATAGGAATCTTTTCTTCTTTTTTATTTTTATCAAATAATCCTAGATATTTTTGGGAAGAATTGAAATGTAATCTGCAGATCGGTTTTCTATTATTGTCATCTAATAAAATTCCGCAATAACTTATTTTATCCCTAATAGCTACACGATCCACATCTATTATTTCACTTAAAATTGCTCTAACAATATAGAAACCTTCCCACTCCTCTTCTGTGGTAAGAATTTTATTTTTTGAACTAGTGATTGGTTCTTCTGTTTCTTTAATAGTTTCTTTGTCATCAGATACATCTAAAGCTGTTTTTAGCCTAGAATTCACTTTATCTTTAATGAATTGATTAAGTGCTATTTTTGTTATTCCTTCAAACTTCTCTTTTACATTAGGAGTTAGTATTCCAGTATAAACTTGTTTAGCAAAAAATTTTACAAAGTCTTCGGATGGTGATTCTAGTTCTTTAGCAAGTATTTTTTTAATTTCTCTTGTGTATTTTAGCTCACTAGCAGAGTATAAGATTTCATCTAAATCAAAAGCTGTTTTAGTAAACTTTTTTAATTCTTTTACAATATCTGGCCTAATATCCTGCATGTTAAATTCAAAGAATGGTTTAGAATCCATTTTATTGGGTTCTTCGATATCAGTAAAGAATAAATAGTCAATTCCATTGGTTAATATTCCAAATTTGGACTCCGTTGCAGAGAAATATTGAAAAAGTTGTGATTCATGATTAATATCAAGATTTGCATTGCAAGGTTTGCATTCAAAAAGAATAACAGGTTTATCATCAATTATTATCGCATAATCAACTTTAGCATCCTTTTTAGTACCGAAGTGAGCATTAAATTCAGGTACTACTTCTGATGGATCAAAAACATTATAACCCAATGCGTTTATAAAAGGCATAATTAAAGCGTTTTTAGTTGCTTCCTCAGTTAATACATTGTCTTTTTGTTTATCTATAGATTCAGATATTTGTTTTAAGTTGTCTATCAAATCCAATATTTCAACCCCTATGTAAACTCTCTATAAAAGTATTTAATAAGTTATTAATTATCTTTTACTATTTAATCAAATGAAAGTTGATATTACTTTAAATAAATTAGTAATTAATAACGGGGTTAAATGGTTTTAATCTCTGAAGGAAGAATAAATATATATTTTTTTTGGTTTGGAGTT
>DAWK01000072.1:61000-108063 GCA_002509745.1 Methanobacteriaceae archaeon UBA349
AAAAATCATGGGTACCTCTTGAATCTTTTAACTTCCCTAAAACCACAAAATAATAATTATTTTAAATGTTCTTTTTGTATTTGATTGGATCCTGTTTTTTCTAAAAAAATAACAGTTATATGTGATGGTTCCAGTGCAAAAAAGAATACTTAATAATTAATAATCTAATAATAGATGTTACTAAATTTTTAAATTAATTAATTAAACTTTGATATGGAGTAAACATGTTTTTAGATAATAAAATTCTTGATAAGGTTGCAGATTTGATTTGTGGAGATAAATTAGCAGCAGAACTTTGTGATGATGACGATTCAGACTGTCCATGTTATAGGAAAGGTAGAGACTTACCAAAATTTTTAATGATGCTGGACTTGATTGTCCTTCATTTGGAAATGATACTCGTAAATGGTGGACATTAGATTGTTTAGAAGAATACAATAATGATTCCCCTTCAATAGATAAAGTTTTATTAAGATTGGGACATCCGAAAGAATACTACGATCCGAGAATCCATAGTGAAGTTCTTAAGCGTTTGAATGAATTATTATCTCTTGAAGGCTATAAAATCATTTTAAATGGTACTGAACCTGAATTAGCTGATGTAAATTAAAATAATATGTCTTGAAATTATAAGATTAAAGTAGTATCGTTTATGAATTTTTGAACTTTCTAATATTCCCAAAAAAAAATCTTCTAATATTATCTTAATATTACTACTAGATTTAATCTATTTTCAACATGTTATTGGTAAAAACTAAAAAAATTAGGTAAATATGTTGCTACCCCTATATGATGTTGATTAAATACTAATGTTTTGAATGCTTATTTTAGGTTAAAATTTACTAAAAATAATTAGATTTAACTTCGCTAAACTTCTATATTACGAACTTAAAGTTTTCATCCCTAAAATCAGCAATTTACTAAGTAAATATTTTAATTTTTAAGTATTTTTATTTAAAAAACAATTATTCGTAAAAAAATTAGCACAAATATAAAAAAAATCATCAGGTATTATAAACTATAAAAATAGTAATAAAAATTATACAAAAAATAAGATACCATATCACAAAAACAATAATTAACAAAATTAATAATTAAACAAAATAAAATCTTAAAAAAACAGGTCAAAACTAAAAATATAAAAGAATTAAAATTATAATTATTCAAATTAAATAATTCACAAATAGAAAAAAATTCTTATTATGAATATTGTAAATAGAAAATTATAAGTTTAAATTTATTCTACTATTTCAGCGAAGGCAAAGTTCCTTCTAGTAGCGTTAATTCTAATTTTTACTTCATCGCCAACTTTAGCGCCTGAAACAAAAATCACAAAACCTTCAATACGGGTTATTCCGTCTCCGTCTCTTCCCATATCTTCAATTTTAACATCATATTCGTCTCCTTCATTAATAGGAGAAGAATTACCTTTATTGTCATTACCGTAATTATTTCCAAACAAATTTTTCACATCCAATATTAGTCAACTTAATGACTAATAAAACTGTGTTTGATGCACTATATATAGTTATGGTGAGAATTCTTAAAAATAAAGTAATAATAAAATCGAGTGCCACTAATATAACAGAACAATTTCTCAAATCTTGATTAAAGTAAAATCAACATTAATACAAAAAAATAGAAAATAACATTAAGTCTCAAAAACAAAAATATAAAATGTATTTATACGACCAAAAATATCTTAAAATTTTATCCTGAAGGTGATTTAATGTCAGAGGTATATGAAAAAATGGTTAAAGAAGCAGTATCTGCACAAAGAGCAGATGTTGACACTGTAAAATCAAAGAGGGGGTCAAAATTCCATATAAAAGACACCAAGGCCTACTTTGATGTAGTACAAAAAATGAAAGCAGTTGGTAATCAAAGTAAATCCGTAATAGATTTACATGTGGACTCTGTTACATCCCATTACAACATTTTAACCAGCTTAACAGATACCATACGGCCTGAAGATGATCCTTTTGTAGAACATTATCAGACCCCGGTAATTCTAGAAATATTAAGAGATGAAGACCCTGAATTTGAAAAAAGCATGAATAAATTTATTGATGCAATTTCCAAAGCAGAAGCTTTAGTTGGACGAGAAGTAGTACGTAGATACGGCGGATTCTATGGACCAACATGTGTAGTCGATTTTGCCTTGATTCCAGGAAGTACTAGTAATGTGGTAAATCAAATATTAAAAACTACAGATATGCCAGAAGCCCATAAACAGGCCATATTATCTGCAAAATCCTGGGGAATGAATACCTCTTATGGAATAGGAGAAGTATTTGGTAGTGAAGTTGAAAAAGGCTCTACTGTAAGCCAGGCCGTGGAAAAAGAAATAGAAATGGTCAAATACATCTATCAAGAACCCGTTGATGCCCAGGCCAAATTAATGGACTCATTAGGCCACACTTCATTTGATGTTAGGACCTATATGTCCCAGTACCGGCAAAAAATGGAAAAAACTATAAAAAATGCCGTGGATGATGATGTGCATTATGCAAATATACTAACTGTGCCGGCCTACTGTGTAGGAGATATTTCACACCATATTGCCCAGTCCACATTTAATATGTGTAAAGACGATATGACCATGGCCATAATTGAAGCTACCACTGATGTTATGGATCAAACATTAAACAACGCATTGCCTAATTTTAAAAGTGAATATGAAATATTATCACTGGCCACTGGTTCATCAGCATGTGCAGTAGAGTACATTCTAGAATTAGACGGTTTTAATGCACCTATGGTGGTTGATCTGTTAACCAAAAGATTCCATAACTTTGTACAGCTCAAACCAGACCGTGGAGCAGCAGCCGAGCTTCATAACTGTGATTTCATGGATATGATATATCGAGGTTGGGGCCATCTGGATAAAGCTAGAAGAGTTAAAAACGGTTCTCAAGGGCCATTGAAACCTAAAATTGCTGGATTTGAAGTTGATTTAAGTCCGGTAGATAAGAATGAAGTTGTTATGAATCCACAGAGATACACATATCCTGCTTGCGCTATAACAGTCCGATACTCATCATTAATGAGATTAGCTGATTATCCATGTTTATTAACCAGTGAACCGGTCACGGCCACATTAATGACCAATATTATAGCTCTTCACAAGGAAAATGCTGCATCCCCAGCTAGAACTTGTAAAAACTGTGCAGCCGCATCATTAGTGGACTTTAGACACTCCCACTGCCAATGGAAAGAATCGGTGTAATTTCAATCCATTAAATTAATTCATAAATTTATTTTTTGAATTAAAAATAATTTTAGAAAATTAAATTAATTTGGGGTGAATAAAATGAAATGTTATATCTGTGCAGAAGAAGGAAAAGATAGTGATGCTGTGGCCATTTGCATTGTTTGTGGAATGGGTTTGTGCATGAAACATTCTATAAGAGAAGAAACTGAAGTATGGTCCGGGGGTTATCCATTTCCCGCTGAAAAAATGGATAAAACCTTGCCAAGAATTTTATGCCGTTATTGTTACGGGGCACTTAAAGAGGGATCTTAATGGTTTCCATAGCAAAAAGATCACTGGCGGAGTTTATTGGAACATTCTTTTTAGTTTTTTTTGGAGCAGGAGCTGCAGTAATTACTTTAATGATTAGTAAGGGTCAAACACCCCCTAACAGCTTTAATATAGGTATTGGTACTTTAGGTGGTTTTGCAGATTGGTTAGCCATAGGTTTAGCATTTGGTTTAGCAATAATGGCCAGTATTTACGCTTTTGGAAGAATATCTGGTTGTCATATAAACCCCGCAGTCACCTTGGGATTATGGTCTATAAAGAAATTCCCTTCCCGTGATGTAGGACCTTATATAGCTGCCCAGTTAGCAGGGGCCAGCGTGGCCAGTATATTATTCGCATCCATAGTAGGAATGAGTGCTGTTACCGTAGGTGGTTTAGGAGCTACAGCCCCGTTTCCTGGAATCGGGTATGTTCCAGCCATAATTGCTGAGGCTATAGGTACATTTCTGTTGATGATCACCATTATGGGTGTAGCGGTGGATAGAAAAGCCCCGTCAGGATTTGCAGGCATAATAATCGGATTAACCGTAGCGGGAATTATTACTACTCTGGGAAATATAACTGGAGCATCAATAAATCCCGCCCGAACATTTGGGCCTTATTTAGGCGATTTGATATTTGGTGGGGCTAATTTATGGTATTATTTCCCTATTTATGTGATAGGGCCCGTAATTGGTGCCATATTAGCAGCTTTTACTTATCAATACCTGTACAGTGACTTGGAAAACTAATAAATACTTTAATTATTTTTTTTATTTTATAATTATTAGTAACAAATATTAACCAGATAATTGACTTTTTATTAATCTATTATTTATATAACCTTACTAAAATTTAATAATTAATGACATTTTTAGTAAATTAATTTTATATTAAAAATAAAAATTTTTGCAATCTTGGAGGGAATTTATGGCAATTTTAATAAATAGAGATGGAACGATTTCTTTCAGAAATGCATCAATAATATCCCTATTAATTTTAATTATATTTACAATCACCATCCTATTTTTTAGAAATGATACCTATATTAAATCAGCTTTCAGTGACATAATTACCCCTCTAATAAATTTATTGGCAGTAATTAGTTTGTTATACGCTGCCAAACTTTCAAAAGTATATGGAAAAAGAGTATATTTGGCCTGGTTGATTTTAGGTATCGGACAGTTATTTTTTACTCTGGGAGATATCTCATGGGGATATATAGAGCTTTATTTAAATCAAAGTCCTATTTTTTCCATATCGGACATATTTTATTTAGCATATTATCCATTATTTGTTTTAGGAATATTTTTATTGCCTCGAGCTCATTTTAATAGATTAGATTTATCAAAAATTGTTTTAGATATTTTAGTTGTTGGAATAACAACAGCTATGTTGTTATGGACATTTCTAATTGTTCCATTATTCACGAATGTGGAAGGAAACCTCCCATCAGCATATTTATTTTTATCTTACGTTATTTTAGATTTTATGCTATTATTCGCTTTATTAGACTTGATTTATAGCAGAATCAATAGTATAAAAGAAAATACATTATTTTTATTAGCTGCAGGTGTATTTTTTCAGATAATTAGTGATATATTTTTTATTTACCAAACAATTCATGGAACTTTTGAATCCGGCAGTTTAATAGATATTGGTTGGATAAGTGGATTTTTACTTATAGGATTAGCCGGCATACTTCAAATCAATGCATCTATTCAAAAACGAAACGGAAATCCTGATAAATCTAAAAATAAAACTAAAGAAGCAGTAATTCGTCCAGAATGGACATCTTATTTGCCATTCATTTGGATAATTTTAGCTTATTTGACTTTCGCCTGGAGTTACCATCAGAAACAGCTAACTAATTTAGAGACAGTAATATGGGTGGGAACTCTAATTATTGCATTAGTAATCATCAGACAAATAATCTCCTTTAGAGAAATAAGACAGCTTTATAATTCAGCGGAAGATGAGATTTTAAAACGAGTTAAAGCAGAAGAAAAAATAAAAGAATCATTAGAAGAAAAAGAAGTGCTTCTTAAAGAAATCCATCACAGAGTCAAAAATAACATGCAAATCATATCAAGCATTCTAAGCTTGCAATCACGACAAATTACTGATCCTGAGACCATTAATATCTTTAAAGAAAGTCAAAGCAGAGTAAAATCCATGTCCATGATACATGAACGGCTTTATAAATCAGAAAACCTTTCAAGTATTAATTTTGGTGAATACATTAACAGTTTATCCTTAGATCTTTTAGGAACCTATGCTTCTAATCCTGACTTAATAGAACTGAATATTAATGCCGAAAAAATTGAAATAAATATTGATACTGTAATTCCTTGTGGCCTGATATTAACCGAACTTGTTTCAAATGCATTTAAATACGCATTTCCCGAAGAAAGAAAAGGTAAAATAACAATTGATTTCTATAAAGAGAGAGATTTATTTACACTTAAAGTAAGCGATAATGGAGTAGGACTTCCCAAGTCATTAGATTATAAGAATACTAAGTCATTAGGCTTATTGCTTGTAAATTCATTAATAAACCAGATTGATGGGGATTTAACTCTAGAAACATCTGAGGGAACAACATTTATCATTAAATTTAAGGAAATAACTTACAAAAATAGATCCTAACACATATTATTCATTTAAATTAATTACATTAATTAATAGAATTTACAAATAACCTATTTATTGTAATTAAATTTAAAAATAAGTATTTATAAAAAGACTTTTATGAACCTTTTAATTTTTAAAATAGGAAAAGAAAATTTAGATGGATAATTTTGAGATCCTATCCATAGCTTCTTTAGTATTTTCCAGAGTATTGAATGCAGTTATACGGAAGTAACCTTCTCCACTAGGGCCAAATCCTACCCCTGGAGTTCCCACAACATTGGCTTCAGTCAATAGCAAATCAAAGAATCCCCAGGAATCCATACCTTCCGGGGTTTTAACCCAGATATAAGGGGAATTTATACCACCATAAACATTTAGGCCAATTTCTATCAAACTTTCCCGAATGATAGCTGCATTTTTCATGTAGTATTCAATTGATTCCGCGATTTCTTTTTGTCCTTCATTACTGTAAACTGCTTGTGCTGCTTTTTGTATAGGATATGAAACACCATTGAACTTTGTAGTCTGTCTTCTATTCCACAAGGGATTAATGGCCTGAGCATTGCCTTCTTCATCATATCCCATGAGTTCTTTAGGTACCACAGTATAAGCACATCGGGTCCCCGTGAACCCTGCATTTTTAGAAAAACTTCTAAATTCTATGGCCACCTCTTTGGCTCCTTCTATTTCATAAATACTATGAGGTATATCATCTTCAGTTATGTAAGATTCATAGGCAGCATCAAAGAGAATTATGGCCTTGTTTTTTCGGGCATAGTTTACCCATGTAACCATCTGGTCTTTGTTTAGAGTAGTTCCAGTAGGGTTGTTAGGGAAACACAAGTAAATCAAATCCACTGGTTCTGATGGTAGTTCCGGCACGAAATCATTTTCCGCTGTGCAAGGGAGATAAACAAGCTTTTGATACCTTCCATCTTCACCCATAGGGCCTGTTCTACCAGCCATCACATTAGTTTCCACATAAACTGGGTAAACTGGATCAGTTACAGCCACTATATTATCCAGACCAAATATTTCCTGTACGTTACCCGTGTCACACTTGGCACCGTCACTCACAAAAACCTCGTCCTCAGAGAGTTCTATTCCTCTTGGTAGGAAATCATTTTCAATAATATCCTTTATTAAAAAAGAATAGCCTTGCTCAGGCCCATAACCCATAAAAGTCTCACTCTGGCCCATTTCATCCACTGCTTTATGGAATTCTTTAATAACTGCTTGGGGCAAAGGCCTAGTGACATCCCCTATCCCCATACGAATAATAGGTGCATCTGGATTTTCTTCCTGGAATTTATTCACTTTTTGATTGATTTCAGCGAATATATAGCTGCTTTTAAGCAATAAATAGTTTTCATTTATTTTTACTGGCATAATACCACATTATCCTTTTTAATATTATTTTAGTGAATTTAATGATAAATTACATGAAAATTTAAATATTTTATTTTAAATTAATATCATTTCATAAATATGAAATTATTTATGGGTGAAGTAGAATTTTATCTTTTCTGATGTTATTTCATCCACCCGAGCAAATCCAAATCTTTCTAGTTGGACTTCATCATCTACTGAAAGTTTTCTGCAATCCGGTTCACAGAATCCTTCAACAATACTTGCATCAGGCATTACCACTTCTGCAGAAATATTATCATCAGCAGGAACCCACTGAACTACTTGGGCCTTTATAGAGCGGGCATCTTCAAAAGATTGGCTGTGATAGATAACATTTTCACCATTGAGAGAAACATTTACGGCATCCATTAACCTTAAGATTTTTCCATCGCTTCCAGCTTTAATTTCAGATTCAGATTTTTCAGAAATGGTAGCTTTTAAATCGTCCGCTGCTAAATAAACTTCACCATTAAATAGTAAATTCCGCTCTCCTCGCTCTAAAAAGTCAGGATGTAGGGGCCTTTCAATATTTTGACATACTTCATCTGGAACCTCTTGAATGGTAACTCTTTTTGGTTTCCACACAAAGAAATAACGGTTTGCAGTCTCCTCAAGGATATTACGGTTTAATCCATAAACTTTTTTCCAACTTATAATTGAATCAGAAATTTTAGTCCCAATTTCCTTCATTAATTCCTGAATGGAATCTGGAGTGATTCCTCTTCGAGCAATAGCTCTAATAGTTCCTAAACGAGGGTCGTCCCATCCCCAATATTTTCCTTCTTCAATTCCAGCAAGTGCTTGGGAAGTACTTAAGGCCACATCATCCATTTTAAGTCGCCCATAGTGAATAAATGCTGGAATTTCCCATCCAAAGTGGCTGTAAAGATAAGATTGTTTTTCTGAGTTGGCCAAATGGTCTTTTCCTCTTAAAACATGAGTTATTCCCATTAAATGATCATCTACAGCCACTGAAAAGTTCATCATAGGATAAATTTTGTATTTAAAACCGATTCTAGGATGTTCTGCATCCACAATCCTCATAGCCACCCAATCACGAATCGCAGGATTTTTATGATTTATATCAGTTTTAACTCTTAAAACAGCGTCACCTTCATCCATATTGAACATTTTTTCCCAGGATTTAAGACTTTCTTCTACAGATGAGTCCCGACATGGACAAGGCTGACAATTATCCTTTAACTTCTTGAATTCTCCTCCATCACAAGAGCACATATAAGCCTGGCCTAATTCAATGAGTTTTTTTGCATAATCATAATATATGGGAATTCTATCACTTTGAATAAATGTTTCATGACACTCTACTCCCATCCAGGCCAGATCTTCAGGAATCATTTCATATGCATCCATGTAAACTCTACGTGGATCTGTATCTTCAATACGCAGTACTAATTTACCTTTGTACCGCTTTGCATATTCCTGGTTTAAAACTGCTGCTCTGGCATGACCAATATGTAGCGGTCCGCTTGGATTAGGGGCGAATCTTAAAACAACATTTTCATGAGGTTCAGGTAGATCACTTAGGCCTTTTTCCTCAGTTTTCTTTTTTTCTTCTACTTTACCACCTAACTTTTCAAGTTCAAATGATTGATCTTCAAAGCTCAGGGAATTGACTTTTTCAACCATTGATTTTGCTAGTGGAACAATCTTTTTGGATTCTTTTCTGAGTTCCGGCTCAGAACTCATTATTGAACCAACCACTGCCCCATCATTGGCCTTGCCCTTGTGTTTAATTGCATTAATTAGAGAATATTTATAAATCACATTTTCTAAATCACTCATAGAACCACCCATTGAATAGATTTCTATCGTTATATTGAACTTTAAATTGAAAATACCGTGTATATAAACTTTCCAGTGCAGGTAAATTAATTGTGTTGCCTGATTGGAGCAGTAATTCGTTACAAATCTGACTTTGATTAATATCAGATATAATAAATTGAATATACTAAAATATAATAATATATAATTAAAATTTTTAAATAAGAATTAATAAAATTTAAGAAAATTCAATAATTTAAACTAATTATCCATTTTTAGATAGGCTATGATTATTTAAATCTCTGAATAAATTACTTAATTAATCTTCTTAAATTAATTTAAGACAATTTATAGTTATTTAATTATTTATTTTATCATCTTTTAATGCTGTCTTTGTAAAACAAAATCAGCAATCAATAAAAGTGCATCTTTTGCTTCAGAATCATCCAATATATCAAGTAGTTCCTTCGCTTTCTTCACATTATCCAGGGCCAAATCGTGAGCATATTGAATGGAACCATATTTTTCAAAGATACTAATGGCCTCATCTACCCTATCTGGATTATTTTCTTTAAGAATAGTAATTAGAGTTTCTTTATCTTCTGGAGAAGCCTCTGCTAATGCCTTAACCACCATTAAAGTCATTTTTCCTTCAACAATGTCACTACCCACAGGTTTCCCCAATGATTCTTCATCACTTATAACATCCAAATAGTCGTCTTGTATCTGGAAAGAAAGGCCAATTAATCTACCATACTCGGATAATGCTTCCACCTGCTCAGGATTTCCTCCACCCATAATAGCCCCGGCCTTGGTAGCAGCAGCTATTAATGCAGCGGTTTTTTTGTAGATCATATTCATATATTCTGATTCCTTAACATCGAATTGTTCTTCAAAGCTCATATCGCAAGCTTGGCCTTCACATATTTTTATACATGAATCAACTACTACTGCTAAAGCTTCATTAACTCGCTTATAAGATGAAACATCGATCTTTGTCCTAATGACAGTTTCAAAAGCCTTGGAGAATAGAGTATCCCCTGCTAGAATAGCCATAGGTTCACCCCAAAGAACATGCACTGATGGTTCTCCTCTGCGCATGTCATCTTTGTCCATTATATCGTCGTGAATCAATGAGAAAGTGTGGATCAATTCTATAGCTGCTGCTGTTTTTAAAGCGTATTCTGGTTTTCCACCTACCGCCTGACAGCTTAAAACCGCAAGAGACGGCCTTATTTTTTTCCCGCCAGCACTTGTAAGGTGATTTGATGAATCACGAAGTGCCTTTGGATTAATACTTGATAATGCTTCTTCAATTTCATGATCAATGCTTGCAGAATATTTTTTTAGAATTTCGATTACTTCACTCATCAAACCCCTCCATCAAAAACTTGTGCTTGTCCATTTCTAAGTACGTGAACATCATTACCCATTTTATACCCTTCTTCCTCAGCAAGTTCTGCATAAGCAGATAACATGTTAAGATCCCCATGTGATGGAATGATATGTACTGGGTTTAGCATTCTTATAAAGTCCCGGTGGTCCTCTCTTCCAGCATGCCCTGAAACATGAGCATTACTGTATATTCTGGCCCCACTAGAACCTAAACGTCTTTCCATAAGATTTCTATTTGCTATATTCATAGGATTAGGAATAACCGGAGCAGATATTACTACATTGTCTCCTCTTTGAATATTAAATTGAGTTTTTGCATTAGCAATACGAGGTAGTAATGCATCAGGTTCTCCCTGGTGACCGGTTGTAATTAATAAATAATCTTCTCTTTTATCTTCCGCCCGAGCAAGCGCCTTGCTTACAGATTTAGGACTTCCATAAATACTGGCATTAGGTGGAAGTTTAAGAATACCCATTGTTTCTGCTAAAGAACAATATCTCTCCATTGAACGGCCCAAAAGTAGCATTTGACGATCACTTTGGCTTGCTATATCACTAATAGCTTGAATTCGCTCAATATGTGAAGAAAAAGTGGTGACCACCATTCCCTCCTTTTCTTCCATTGGGCCTAACATAATATCTTCTAATACCATTTTAGCTACTTTTTCAGAGTGAGTCTTTACTTCTTGCATCTCTGCTGCTCGAGTAGTCTCCACTATAAGTGCTAGAACTCCTTTTCGTCCTAGTTCTCTTAGCCGGCTGTAATCAGGTGGAGAAGATATTTTCTGGTGATTATCAAATTTAAAATCATTAGCATATACCACTATTCCTTCAGAAGTATGCAAAGCTGCCATAACTGCTTGAGGAATACTGTGAGTAGCATTAATAAACTCCAAGGTTATATCAGGAGATATTTGACATTTCTCACCAGCATTTAAAACCTGTAGCCTATTGGTAACACTAAATTTCTTTTCTCCTTTGATAGTTCTCTCTAAAAGAGCTAGAGTATAAGGTGTAGCAATAATAGGTGCCCCATATCTATGGGCTAACTTGGCTACTGCACCAATGTGATCCAGATGCCCATGGGTGAATACAATGGCCCTAACCTTTCCATCGACATCTTTCATCAGAGTATCGTCTGGAATAACCCCTCTTTCAATTAAATCTAAACTATGCATTCGTGATATATCAGTATCTTCATGAATGTGTAATCGGTCCAGGTGGATTCCCATGTCAAATATTACTACATCGTCTCCTACCTTCACAGCAGACATGTTCTTTCCTATTTCTTCATATCCACCAATAGCAATAACTTCTACGCTCACGTTATGACCTCCTTGCGTATTTTTGTGTATCAAAGCCCCTTTCTTGTAACCATTCTCTTGTTTGGCCCCTTATAATTAATTTAGATGATTTTAATTCCTCTAAATTAGATGCCCCAACCAGAAACATGGCTACTTTTAAAGACTCTTGGAATCTTTCAATAACTTTAATTATATCTTTATAACCAATATAAGCTTCTTTTAAAACAGGTAAAGCAATTCCCACAGATTCAGCTCCGAGAGCAATTGCTTTTGCAGCATCTAAGCCACTCCTTATTCCTCCAGAAGATAATACTGGAATATTAACTGACTGAGTTACTTCCACCGTACTAACGGCTGTAGGTATTCCCCAGTCCCAATATAAATCACCCATATAAGTATCATCAGCGCGGTAAGTTTCCACTGCAGCCCAACTGGTTCCTCCAGAACCTGCTACATCTATAGCATCAACACCTTTTTTTTCTAAAAGTACTGCGTCTTCAAAGGAAATTCCAGCTCCAGTCTCTTTAGCAACTACTGGAACATCTACCGTTTTTACTATCTCTCCAATGGAATCTAAAAATCCAGTGGCATCTATATCACCTTCAGGTTGAATAGATTCTTGTAAAGGATTTAAGTGAACTGCCAAAGCATCAGCATCAATCATTTCAACTGCTTGATGTGCATATTCTATTTGAGGAGCTCCTATATTCCCAATTAAAAGAGAAGAAGGTGCTTCTTTTCTGGCCACATCATAAGTATTAATAAGTTCTGGGTTTTCAATAGCAGCTCTCTGGCTTCCTAAACCCATACCAATACCTAATTTATCAACTGCTTTAGCTAATTCTCTATTTAATGATAAAGCAGAGGGATGGCCCCCAGTCATGGCAGAAATAATTATGGGAGAATTTAGTTCTTTCCCTAAGAGTTCTGTACTTAAATCAATTTTTTCTTTGTTTAATTCGGGCAATGCTCTATGAATAAATTCTATATCATTAAACCCTGTTTTTTTATTCTTATACTGCACATCGCAGTGCGCGCATATTAATAAATGTTCCAACTTCCTATCTGAAATCATTTTAACGTCCCTTTGTAATTAATCATTGTGATTTATTAAATAATCGTTTAAATAATCAGGAATAATAAAACCCAAACTAACCCAGAAAATTTTAAATACTTTTTATAAAACATTTCAAATTAAGTTGGATTTTTTTGGTATTTATTACCACCAAATTAATATTTTTATGCAATAATATGTTTTTATCAGAATATTAAGAATTATTTGTGATATTCATTGATCCTTTAACCTATTTAGTAACACTTAACATATAATATTGATTATTTTAATGCTATTTTTGTTTTTCTTAAGTATAATTTTAATTAAGTAACTAATTAGCAACTAATCAAATTATTAACATTAATGCAAATTGAAATTGATAATCATGAATTTTTAATAAAGAATTTAAAATATCATTAAGTAATTTAAAGCAAATTTATTATAAATCAAATATTGTATATAATGATTATATATCTAATTTAATATTTCAAACTGTTTATTTCTTTCTTATAGTAGTACCCAGAACTTTTTCACCATATAATGCATTTTGAACAAGATTTTCGTGTTCAGCATTAATGATCTCAGAGGTTATTCCAATTTCAGCTAGTTCTAAAAGTTCTTTAATTTTTCCAACCATGCCTCCGGTGACATCAATATTGGTTGTGGAATCCAGTGATTCCAGATCTTTTAATGAACTAAGCTCTGAAATTAATTCTGCATCTGAGTATTTTTTAGGATTTTTATTATATACTCCATCTACGTCTGTGCCTAAAATAACTCTTTCAGGCCTTAAATTTTTGGCCAGATAATTTATGATTTGGTCTCCAGAAACCACAGCCATTTTAATAGTTTCTTCTAAATCAGAAACTACATCGCCATATATAACTGGAACAAAACCATTTTCAAGATATTTTTTTATTATATCTAAATCTGCTAGTTCAATTCTTTTATTTCTAGTAATTATAAATGAAGAAGGTTGTATAGACACTACAAAAATCCCTTCTTCAATGAGAGCATCACATACCATACTATTTAATTTTTTAACCCATTTTTGAGTTAAAGAGAATCCAATTTTCTTTTTTTCAAATTCTGCTTCACTGGAAATTGTATTTCCAATCTGATATTCACTGGCAAATGGATGTCCAAAGGACCCTGCACCATGAACAATAATTAATCCATTAGAATCATTGGTATTAAGATGATTTAAAGCATTTTTAATTTCTTTAGATATTCTTTTGAGATTTTTATTATTTATAGTAGGCGTTTTAGCACCTTTTTCAGTAATTATGCTTCCACCAAGCTTTAAAATCATCATAATTTGCACCTTAACTATGTATAAACTATAATTGTTTTAATGGACGTTATATTTAGATATTACATTATTATTAATAAAATATTAGATATTTATTCAAATATTTCATTCTATTAACTATTTCAGCATATAATCAAATTAAACGTCTTAGTTTAATTATTTATGGATTATTATGCCTTTTTTTGAAAAATCAGCTTTTATAGCATTTTCCTTTTTTCTAAGTTCCGCAAGAACCTGGTTTCCATTGCCATTACACAAAGCAATCATACTACCCCCACCACCAGCTCCTGTGATTTTGGATCCTATAGCTCCAGCTTTACGAGCAATATAAACCATATCTGAGAGTTCAAGAGTATTTACTCCTATAGCATCAAGAAGGCCATGATTAATGTTCATTAATTCCCCTAATGCTTCCATTTTCTCATTACTTAATTGATTCAGGTTAAGTAAAGATTTTGCTTCATTGGTAATCTTTCCTATAGAATCAATAACGGGATCCATAATTTCTGGATTGGAATCTCTTCTTTTTTTTACACCAGCAACCATTTCACCGGTGTTGCCTCTACTTGAAGTATAACCAATCACTATGTAATCTTCTAAATCTGATTTCAAAGAAATAACTTCAGAATTTTCAGATAGATAAATTATGCCACCAAAGGCACTAATTGTAGTATCCAGAGGACTAGCTGATCCTTGAACTTTAATTTCAATTTCATGAGCCATTTTAGCAATTTTGGAAACAAAAATATCTCTTTGATGATAATTTTCCAGAGCAGCTAGAGTGGCCACCGTAACTGCAGCTGAGGATCCTAGTCCTGCACCAATAGGCATTTCCATATCCAATATTATATCAATAGGAGATACATCGTGAAGTTTTAAAACAGCCTCAAGAACATATTTAACAATACCCGAATGGCCTTTAATTAACTTTATATTCCCCTCAATCAAGTCAAGTTCTGCTTTTAGATTTAAAATAGGGGATTCAAAAGTAGCAATATTAGTATTATTAATATTTCCTTTTTTTATGGTTATGGTGGCTCTTTTATCAACTGCGAAAGCAATAGCTGGTTTACCAAAAACAACAGCATGCTCTCCAAAAAGAATGGCCTTTCCCGGTGCAGAAGCTACAGATTGCATATAATACCTATATATAGATCTAGCTAAGTAAAAAATTGTATCAGATTCTTAAAAAAGATTAATAATTGAATTAATGACTACTTAAAAACAGCTGAAGCATATCCCACTACAGACGAAAAATCACCAGTGATATCACCACTAGTAGCATATTTCAATAGTTTTCCATAAGAGGCATTTAACATCTTGGAAACTAAAATTGTGGTTGCTACGGGACCATAACCACACATAGTAACATTAATTTTGGAAATTCTATCCATCATCTGTTTTTCGTCCATTTTTTCAATGGATTCCAGTACATAATGGTCATTTCTAGAAGCTACTTCCTGCGTTTCATAATGAGTAAAATCCGTGCTGGCAATAATAACTACATCTCTTTCAAGTTTATGTATTGCATTTATTAAAGCCCTAGCAATTTCATGGGAAGTTTCCAAATCCTGCATCCAAATAGATATAGGCACAATTTTAAATTCCTTTTGGAAATATTGTAAAAAAGGAATATGAACTTCGCAGCTGTGTTCTTGAGAGTGTGCGGTTAAATCAGAATCTAAAATACGAGAATCGTTCAATAATTCACTGGCAAATTCCGTATCTATTTCAACATCACCTAAGGGAGTACTCCAAACTCCTTCCTTTGCAACAGAAACCCCATAACCAATTCCCGTGTGATTAGGGCATAATATAATAAAAGTTTCTGGAAAACCGTCTTTTACAATCTCAGAATAAGAATGGGCAGCAACAGGCCCAGAATAAATAAATCCTGCGTGGGGTGCAAGAACACCTTTAATTTCGCGATTATTACCCTCTTCAGGAATTTGTCCAGGACCTAAACTATGTTTAAAACACCATTCAATTCTCTTTTTTAGAGATTCCGGATCATCTTCATAGAAAATTCCTGCCACTGAAGGTTTCCTTATCATAAAATCACTGCCGATTTTAATCTTTTTATAATATTTTAATGTTTAATAATCTTTAATAAATCAATTCAATAATTAAATAACAATATATTGAATTTTAATTTATGAATCTTTATTTGATACAATTTAATTAAAAAATTTAAGTTATTAGATTTTCAGCTCAAATTCAGTAGCTGGAATATCTAAGTCTTCATCTTCTTTAATTATGCCTTTTTGCCTTAGTAATTGTCTGGCCAGTAACCAGTAAACAAGAGCAATGGCCTTTCTACCTTTGTTGTTAACAGGAAGAGCAAAGTCAACATTACCTAGTAAGTTCTCAGTATCACAAAGACCAACAACAGGAATTCCTATTTGTTTAGCTTCAATAATGGCCTGAGAGTCAGATCTAGGATCAGTTACAACCAGTACTTTTGGTTCTATAAATTTAGCATAATTAGGATTGGTTAAAGTTCCAGGTATGAAACGTCCAGGTATAGTTTTAGCACTGGTAACTTGCCCGAATTTTTTTACAGGAGCTTGTCCGTATTGTCGGGTAGATACAACTAATATATCGTCAACATCATACTTGGCTAAGAATTTTGATGCTTCAATGATTCTATCATTGGTTTTGCGAACATCCAAAACATACAAACCATCAGATCTTACTCGATAGATGTATCTTTCCATATCTCCAGTTTTCTGTTGAGTTCCAATGTGTAAACCTGCTGCTAAGTACTTGTCCAGTGGGATTAATAGTTCTGACAAAATATCACCTCATTTTTAAAATTTTTAATAATAGCTCTGTAATTCTAACATTATAGATAGAGTAACATGATGCATTTTTTCAACAATTTAATAGATTAAACTCGTCAACTTTACAAAATCATCAGTATTGAATATTTTTATGAGATTTATTCAATTTATCTTGAGTATAAAGTGAGGATAATCTATAAGATTACCATTTAAATATTTTTATAAGTATTCTTAAAGTTCAAATAAATTGAACTATGATTGTAATAACTTCAATAGACCATATAATTTGAAAAATCATGGGTTTTTTAGTTTGATAAATAAAATAGTGAATAATTAGTAAATAATTATTCATCTGACTTATTCAATCTGATTTAAGTCAAAACTTTATTTATCCAAAATGGCCATTGAAGGATTGGAAAGCTCTTCTTCAATACGTATAAGTTCATTGAGTTTAGCTATTCTTTCTCCACCTAAAGCTCCTGTTTTTATTAAAGGAGCTGAGAAAGCAACAGCTAGATGAGCAATAGTTTCATCAGTAGTTTCACCAGAACGGTGCGATACTACAGGAACGTATTGATTCTCTTTAGCTAATTTCACAGTTTCATAAGCGTCAGTGAGAGTTCCAATCTGGTTAGGTTTAATGATAATAGAATTTCCAGACTTCTGATCGATTCCTTCCTGTAATATATTCTTGTTAGTTACAAAAAGGTCATCACCACAAATCAGGCATTTATCTCCTATTTTAGCTGTCAATTCTGAGAATCCAGTAAAGTCAGCTTCATCCAGTGGATCTTCCACATATAACATATGGTAAGTTTCAATAATTTCTTTTACAAATTCAATTTGCTCTCCAGTATCTCGAGCAATGTTCTCTTGGCCATAGATATATTTTTCCTGAGAAGCATCCCACATTTCACTAGCAGCCATATCCAGAGAAGGCCTGATTTTTATGCCCATTTCATCTCCGACTTCTTCACAGGCTTTAGCCTGCATTTCTAAAGCATCGTCGTTTGAAATATTAGGGGCCCATCCACCTTCATCACCTTTTCCACCAGTGAAAGATTTATCTTTGGCTTGAATAAGCTCTTTTAATCTTTTGTGAACATTAGAATTTGCAAAAACTGCTTCAGTAATATTACTGGCACCTACAGGAACGATTAAAAATTCCTGAATATCCGGAGCGTGTTTACCAGCATGTGCTCCTCCATTAATCATATTACCTAAAGGATAAGGAATTTCAGTTTTCATATTGCCACCTAAAAACTTGTATAGGGGCATATTATATGATGCAGCAGCTGCCTTGGCCACTGCCATGGAAACAGCAACCGTGGTATTACCACCAATTGAGGAAAGATTTTCAGTTCCATCAATCTCTTTTAAGACCATATCTATATCTTGCAGGTCTTCAGCATCCATTCCAATCAATTCAGAAGATATTACATCTTCTACTTCACCGATTATTTTGTCTACCCCACCTTCAGGGAAAGCCACAACTTCTCTGGAACCAGTACTGGCACCGCTGGGTGCAGCGGCACGGCCAAAACCATTCCATGTTATGACATCCACTTCTAGAGTAGGGTTTCCTCTACTATCTAAAATTTTACGTACACGGACGTCTTCAATAACGCTATCCACAAAAACACCTCTTATGAAAAAATAGTGGTTTAATTAGTGGTTATTTTCTTATATCTAAAGGGATAACTTTCTTTTTANNAAAGTAGCTATATCTATAGGATCCAGAGAGTCAGGTACCTTAACTAAAGGTTTTGCTCCCATAGAAAGCTGAAGAGCTCTTGCGCCTATAATTCTAGCTTTTTCAAATCGGGTTAATTTACTTGATACCATTAAATCTCTCCTCCATGATCATTAAGGATTCTTTGAATTCTTTTTGAATTCTAAATTCAGCAAGAATCAATAATTTAAATCGAAAATGTTGAATCACTGATTAAAAAATATAATTCTTGCATCTGAGTTGAGATATAATATTAATTAAACTTTCGAGTTATTAAACTTATCAAGAATTTTATATTATTTAATATATATTCTTAATAAGAATAACTGAAGTTAAAATGATGGGACCGCCGAGATTTGAACTCGGGTCTCCAGCGTTCCGGTGTTGACCATCCCCGTTCCAGTTGAAAGAATTATATTTAGCCAGATAAATATTAAAATTTCTTAAATTATTTTAAATTATCTGGAATAACTCCATATAATTGGCAAAATAAATAGGCCAATTATGATTAATACATAAATTTAAATTTGTTCAATGGCTGGGAGGATGGACCAAGCTACCCTACGGTCCCCTTTTACCAGGTCTCAACATGGGCAATTAACATTCTTCTACAACAGTATCTGGAAAGTCCCAGATCATCTAAAACCACTTTAGGATCTTCACCTTCGGCGGTCCTATTTTGATATTCATCAAAATATGCTGATACTGCTTTACCACAGCTTATACATCGTATTGGGATCATAACAAATCATCAATCTTTTTTTTTATTATATTTTTAATACGAATTAAAGATAAATTTGTATGGATAAAAAATATTAAAAAAATTATCGAATTTATCGATAACTCTTCTGTCTTCGTGCTCGAGCGCCTCTTCCACCATACTTTTTAGGTTCGGAACGTCTAGGGTCTCCTACGAGCATAGTTCTGTCGTACTGGACGAACTTTTCTTTGAGATCCATATCATTGGTCCACTGGACCAGGCCTTTAGCAATAACCATACGGGCTGCTTCAGCTTGGCCCATAACTCCCCCACCAACAACTTTAACGTCGATATCAACATCATTGATGATATCACCAGCTAAGGTTATTGGTTCAGCGATTTTCTGTCGGGCAAGTTCTGGATCGTAGAGTTCTACAGGACATTTATTTATCCGGATCCTTCCTTTTCCCTCGTGGAATGTGCCTCTAGCAATGGCAGTTTTTCTTTTTCCACTTGTATGAACAACTTTCTTCATCGTTACACATCCTAATTAAATATAATCTTTAGATTAAAATTTAGCTCCTAAAAGCTTAGAAATTTCTCCAAGATCTGTATTTTTCTTAATATCCCTTGCTTGAGCTTCAGGAACTTTAGAAGCTTCTACTTCCAAAAATTCACGAGGAACACCAACAAAAGCCTTAAGGTTTTTGTAAGCTGCTCTACCTGAAGTTTTCCGGTAAGGTATCATTCCTCTTACAGTTCTTCTGAATATATCATCTGGTCTTCTAGGATATTTAGGACCCATTTTCCTAGGGTTAGAGATACTAGCCCTGTCGAGTCTTTGTTTGTATCTAGCGTAAGCCCAATCCGTTGATCCAGTGATAATTATCTTCTCTGCATTGAGAACTACCACATTTTCTCCATCGAGAAGTTTTTTACTTACCACACTGGCAAGTCTTCCCAAGATGTGTCCGTCTCCATCGATAATCATAAAAACACCACGTTATTTATTCTAAGATTCTGATGTTGCTACCTTTAGGATTTTGTTCCATAGCGGTACCAATATCAAGGCACTCTCCACCTGCACTTTCAATTTTTTCTTGGGCCGATTTAGAGAAGCCTAGAGCTACCACTTGTACTTTGTGGTTAAGATCTCCACTTCCTAAAACTTTTCCAGGTACTAAAACTGTTTCATCATCACTGGAATGTCTATTTATAGTAGATAAGTTAACTTGAGCTTTTCTACGAGTAGATCTTCCCAGCCTTTTTGCAACATCTTTCCAGATAGCTGCTTCTTCTGAGTTGGATTTTTTCTTAAGATTCCTAATAAGTTCAGTAATGTTAGGGTTAGTCTTGGTAATTTTTCTTACCATTGATTAGCCTCCTTCACAAAATGTCAATAATCTTGTCCGCTTTTTCTGATAAAACGTCACAAGCTTTGATTAAAACCTCTTCCGGAGGTGTTGAACCGTCAGTTTCGATCGTGAAAATGAATTTCTGGTCATCAAAACCGATATTTATTCTTCGAGCTTCACATGCTCGGAAACAACTCTTACACATGGAACAGTTCTCTAAATCAACTACTTTGACTTCTTTAGCCTTTTCATCGAATTCAAGAACTCCTCTAGGGCAGACATCGGCACATTTTTGACATCCCTCGCAACCTTCACCAATAGTTATTTGAGGATAGAATTTATAGGCACAAGCAGTGGTTGGTTCCCACTTAGCATGTTCCATTCCAATCCCTAATCGGGCAGTTGCTTCTAATTCAACTTCATCGTCGTCTTTGAGTTTCAGAAGAGGTATAGTATCATAAACTGGTTTTATCCTTGAGTCTTCTGAAGATAAGTCTTTGGAATAAACAACTCCAGGTCCTTTTTTCTTTAGAACCAGAGAAACACTGCACTTAGAGCAGTAATCCTCACAGTCACATTCTTCAGGTAATACCAGACCTTCAATAGATTCAGAATCAGACACCAAAGGTGTTAATCCTAATCTATGGGCTAGAACCTCGTCGAACATGGCGGAGTCATTTTTAATAATGTGTACGTCGTCAATTGCCATTTTAGGAACTTCCATCATACACACTCTACGAATGGCATTGACAAAAGACAAATCCGCACCGTTGATCGTGAAAACGAGTTCATTCTCATTCTTCTTTTTGACTTCAATCTCCATATTAGACCCTTCTTCCTCTCTTACCTCCAGGCCTTCCGGTACCATCGTGAGGTATGGGAGTTACATCTTCAATTTTACCTATTCGTATTCCTGCTCTGGCTAAAGCCCTTATTGTAGCTTGAGCACCAGGACCTGGAGTTCGAGGACCGTTTCCGCCTGGAGCACGTACTTTAATGTGCAGTCCTACAATTCCTTTTTCTTTAGCATCGTCAGCAGCTCTTGTGGCAGCTTCCATAGCAGCGAAAGGAGATGATTCCTGTCTGTCAGCTCTTACAACTTTTCCACCAGACCATTGAGTAATGGTCTCGGCTCCAGTAACATCAGTAATGGTTATTATTGTATTGTTAAATGATGAGTAAATATTAGCAATACCCCATTTTTCTTTTTCAGCCATTATAACGCCTCTTAATTATTTTTTTCCTCAGCAGGTTTATTTTCTTGCTTGGTTTGGAATTGTTTGGCCACTGGGGATGAAGCATAATAACCTATATTATCTTCTTCGCCTCTTTTTACCATATAACTTGGTGAATCAATCTTCTTACCATTTAAGGCAATGTGTCCGTGGACAACAAAGATTCTGGCCTCTTTAGCAGTTCTAGATAGACCTTTTTGGTGAACCATAGTTTGTAATCTTCTTCGAAGAACATCTTCTACAGTCAGATCCAAAACGTTGTCTAGGTGAGCATTTTCTCCTAACATTCCAAATCGGATTAAGTGTCCTAATAACTGTTCTCTTTCCCCTTCAGTGTGTTCAGTAGAAAGACCCAGTAAGTACCTAGCGTCCCTTCTGTATCTCCGCACCATAGTTTCGGCTTTCCAAATTTCTTTCTTATTTCTTAAGCCATATTTGGTTGCCAGCTTATTTTCTTCCTTAATCCTTTCAGCATTCCATGGGTGAGGAGGAGTATCGTACTTTTTCCTTGCTTTTCGTGGATGTCCCATAACTATATCTCCTTAATAGTTTTATTTGACAATGATCTTAATAGATCTATTGCCTTCCTCTCCTTCTTCTTACACCAACAGATGAACCTTTTCTGAATGTAGATTTGGTCCTTTGTCCTCTGACTGGTAAACCAACTTCGTGTCTTCTTCCTTTGTAACTTCGAGTTTTCTTCATTCTATTTAGATCATCTCGAAGACACATTACAAGATCAGATTCAATTAAATGTTTAGTTTCACCAGTTACGTAATCTTTACGGCGGTTTAACATCCATTCAGGGACATCATATTTTTGAGGGTCTTTTAGTGCTTCCTCAATTTTTAAAACATCTTCATCAGAAAGATATCCCATTTTTTGATCAAGGTCAAAGCCCATTGCAATACTGATTGCTCGGGATAATGCATTCCCAACACCTTTAATACCAGTTAAAGCGTTTTCTATGGTTTTATTACCGTTTACATCTCTTCGGGCAATACGAACCATATGATTAAAATCATCTTCCATTTTATTTAACCTCCAAATATAGAGCGAATTCGCAACGGGAAAGTGCAAATTCAAGACATTAACTAATGTCTGTTTTTTTCAAATTCATGTGTCAATTTATTTAACGTGCAAAATATTGTCATAGGGGCAAGTCTTAAAAATACTTTAAAACTTGCTATATACCAATAAACGCCGGGACTGGGATTTGAACCCAGGCGGAGAGAATCTCCACAAGATTTCCAGTCTTGCGCCTTACCAAGCTAGACTATCCCGGCCTGTGAGAATATGGGCTAAATAACCTATAATTACTACAACATTTAAACCGTTTTATAACTAGTAAAAAAATATATCATTCTTTTATAGTTTATAGTTTTTGGTATTCAACTCATTAAGAGAGCTATAAAATTTTATATTTATAGTTTTAGACTCTGGTATTCAACTCAGGATAGAGCTATAAAAAATAGCATTTCCATTAATGAATTAATATATTATAGATAAATTATTTTAAATTTATTTATCGAGTTTAGAAAACTTTGAGTATTAAATTCAATTAAAATTCTTGATAAAACAATGAGAATTAATATTTTATTTCATTACTCATTTCCATAGTCTAGGATATGTTTCAGGTTCCATAAAAACCTTTTTTACATCAATCATTATGCCTGTATCAGATTCTATTATTTCCTCTGCAGTTTCTAAACTTTCTCCTGAAGCTACGAGTTCTCCTTTAAGAGTTTGAATTGCTACAGTAGTTCCTTTTTTTATATCTGCATTAAGACTCAAAATACCGCCAGAAGCTAATTTAGCTCCGTGACAAATAGCATCAACCGCTGAATCTCGAATAATAACCTTAGGAAGATGATCCGCTGCTTTTTCCATAGGCAAAATACATTTTCTAATTAAAGATTCATCATTATCTTCTTTCCAGTAATGATAAGCATCAGTAAGATCATGTAATGTGGTGAGTGTTTCATCCTCAACAAAAGATCCAGCTCTAGTTCTTCTCAATTCTGCCATGTGGGCGCCTATTCCTAGGGCTTCACCAATATCGTGACAGTATTTACGTATGTAAGTTCCAGCCTCACATCCAATCTTAAAAAGAACATCTTGACCATCAATTTCAAGAATATCTGCATAATAAACAGTTCTAACCCTTAATTCTCGCTTAACCGCAGATTTTAAGGGAGGAGTTTGGAAAATTTTACCTTGGAATTCATCAAATATCTCTCTAATTTGCTCCTCATCAATCTCCCTGTGAAGTCGAATTAGACAGACATACTCTTTTCCAGCCGCCAGTAATAATTGTATTACTCTAGTCGCATTATTTATCCCAATAGGTAGAATACCTGTAACCTTAGGATCTAAAGTCCCACCATGTCCAGTCTTTTGAGCATTAAGAATTATGCGTACCCATGAATCAATTTCATGAGAAGTAGGTCCAGACGGTTTGTCCAGGTTGATAATTCCTTTTCGCAAATGATCTTCTATGGGACGAGATTCAGGCCAGCATCCATAATCAGGATTAGTTTCACTTTCGGCCTTTATAAGAAAATTTTCCATTTGAATAACCTTAAGAGATAACCTTAAGAGGCGTTGATCTAGCATAAAATGAGTCAGCTATTATGTTTTTTATTTGTTTTGGAATAAATTAATTATAAAAATATCTAAATCATAATTAACTTCAATTAAAACAGAATATCCCTCAACTAAACATATATCAACGCCAAAAAGATCATTTATTCGAGAGCTTCTAGCTCTTTTTTGATCTCTTCAGGATCTTCTGATTTAATTTCTAATACTTGGTCTACCGGTTCCAAGTGTTGTATGTTGCATCTGCGGTTTTTTACAGAAACTCCTACAACTTCTACGAATTTTTCATCAACTATTTCTACAACTACACATTTTTCGCCGGCTTCTCTGCCTGCTGTTTTAATACATACTCTTCCTACTTCTATTGCTGGCATATTAAATCACCTTTGTAACTTTTGCTATTATCTCGGCGACGCTATTAGCTTGAAAACTATTAGTATTCAAGATTAGATCATACACGTCTAAATTGTTAATGTCAATATTATGAATCTCTTCATATCTTAGAGCTTCACTATCTTCACGTATTTGAATTTCTTTCTTAACGACTTCAACCGGTTTGGATTCCCTTTGACTAATTCTTTCAGAACGCACATCAAAAGGAGCTATCATCCATACCTTTAAATCAGCATCCACAAAGTATGCAGAAAGTCTTCCTTCAACAATTAGATTTTTTGACTTTTTAGCCAATTTAGCCTGTCTATGATCAATTTCAGTGTCAATATTTATGTCATCTTCGGCAAGTTTACTGAATTCCAATACATCCATTCCCTTTTCAGCTGCCATCTGCCGGAAAATATCTCCTGCAGAGACAAAAGGAATGTCTAAATTTTCAGACAGTATTTTAGCAGCAGTGGTTGTACCAGTGCCTGCTAAACCACCGATTGTTATGATCATTAGGACCTTGCCTCTGTTTTAAAGAGTTTACGGGAACATTCAGAACATAAATATCCACCGTAAGGTCGGTTAGGTCGCTTTTTAGTCTTAGCTAATTTTTTTATCTCATATGGTCGTCCTCGAGGGACACCATGGAGTAATTTCCCACACTCACCACAAACGTGCTTGCTGGGTTTTTTCTTTTTGTATCTTAAAACTGTTTTTCCACCAGGAGTCCTTTTAAAGGTCCTCTTGTATGATCTGGATCTAAATCTATTTGCTGGCATTTAATCTCTCCTAAATTTAATTTATCATATGAAAATATAATTATGAATAATATTTCAGATTTAATAATAAATTTAAATTAAAAAATTATTAATTAAATATAAAATATTTCATTGGAAATTACATTCCTCCTTTTAAGCCCATGAGCTTACGGAACAATTGGGACATGGCAAATGAACATAGAATATACCATCCTAACCACTCAATGGCACCCACCGGAGTAGTGGCTGCTGTTTTATAAAACATATGCCAAAGAGGGACTAAAAGCACATAATATGCTATTTGAGGAAGCATTACTACAGTATGTGAAATTTGGGGCTGTTGAGACATCCAATAAAACACTATAAGAATCGGTAACATGGTAACTAGCATAGGTTTAAAGGACATGATCATCATGTCTTTTTGTTTTCCCATCATTTCCATCTGTTGCTTTTGCATTTTTTCCATGGATTTAGAGTCACCAGATTTCTGAACTTCCCTCATTTCCTGCTGGAATTCCTGCATTTCTTTTTTTATAGATTCTAATTTATCTTGATCCACTAATAATTTATTAGCTAATGTAATAACAAAAGCTACTAATGTAGAAATCAAGAAAATTGTGAATATAGGATTGTTCGGATTAGGATCCATCGCAATGATTGGTCCAAAAATCGCATCCAACGGCCCATAAATTATTTCAAACACCATTTTTATTTCCTCTTGTTAGAATCATGAATGAATTTTTCATATAATATTATTTTTATTTAATTATAATCAATTATAGAATTAATAATTGATTAAAATATAAATAAAATTACATTTAATGAAGCTATTAACATGATTCATTTGAAATCAAGTAATTTTACAGTAATTGCAATTTGAATCAGCTTAATAAGTTTATTTTAAAGTTTCCACTATATCTGCAACTGAATTATCAAGTTGGTCATTATGGTTTTCAATTATTTTCACTGTTGCACCAGTAAGGGCAGCATATGCCATGGAAACGGATCTATTCATTTCTTGATGAAGATTTATGTCCTTCAACATTTCCATGTCTCGTGTACGAGTAGTATCACTAATCCTTCTTAGTAAAATCTCGTCGGCATCTGCTTCTATTAACACGAAAATATCTGGTTGGAGCTCTTCTAAAACCCATTTTGGAAGTCCCGGCAAAAAACCAGCAGGTGTTTTAATAGTACAATGCGTATCCACGATTATGTTATTTAGCTTTGACCTTTCTTTTATACTTTTTGCTGCACTTTTTTGAATTTCTTTTTGGACATCAGAAGAAAGCAATCTCAATTCATCTCTATCTTCCACAATCCCCTTTTCCTGAGCAATCTGTAGCATTGCATCCCCATAATTAACATTTATATAATCAAGGTTTTCCAATGCATGGTCTAAAACCGTCGTACTTCCAGATCCAGGAATTCCTGCAATAACAACTACTTTCATTTTACTAACTCCTAAAGTTAACTCAGAAAAGATTAGTCTCCTAAGAATTTTCTTAACATAGGGTGCATATCCATGAGTTGTTCCTGAGCAATCTCTTCATACAGCCGGTAAACAATTCCCACAGTAAGTAGCACACCAGTACCTCCACCTAAAGCTCCAGTAAGGTCTGCTCCAAAAGCAAGAAGACCTACAAATGCACCACCCAGTACAGTTATAGCTGGTATGTATTTCTGTAAAATCTTTTCAAACTGCCTTCTACTGCTTCTAAAGCCAGGAATCTGCATTCCCATTTGATGAAGTTGTTTAGCAACGGCTTTAGGTCCGATATTACTTAATTCCACCCAAAGTACTGCAAACAATATACACATTGCTATAAACACTACGCCATAAACTAAAACATGTAAAGGCTCGGTTATTAACATATCCAAACTACGTGGAGGAGTTAATAAATAAGCCAGACCACTGACAGCTTGTCCATTGGATATAGTTCCTAAAATAGGGTATCCAATTTTCTGGAAAATGTTGGCAAATAGCTGCACATTGAGTAGTAATGCACTAGCCAAAATAACCGGCATATTACTAGCATATATAAATCTTAAAGGGTATTTTCCTCTGGCTCCCTTAACTCTACCAGAAGATAGTGGGATTTCTATTCTCATACTTTCCGCATATACTACTACCAAAAATACTATAATAACTGCAAATACTGGAAGTAAATAGTCAAATGACGGAGACCCAGTGGTTAATGAGTATATAAATGCAGGTATTTTTCCCGCAGGAACACCAGGTTGAGTTGGTGAAGAAAGTACATTGAAAGATCCCACAATAATTTCTTGAGATACACTTGCTGCAATGAAAAGACCAACACCACTTCCAAATCCCCATTTAGAAACAACCTCATCCAGAAAGATTATTAAAATCCCTCCAATTGTCATTTGCAATATGAGAATCCAGAAAAATGAGGGGCTTGTAGCTGCTACTGCTCCGGTTAATACCATTACTATAGCTTCGAAAAGTGTAAATATGATAGCCAGGAGTTTTTGAGCTCCTTGAAACAAAGCCTTATCTTCATGCTTGGAAAGATCCAGATTTAAAATCTTACCACCCACCAGCAACTGCAACACAATAGATGCAGATACAATAGGACCTATACCCAGAGTCAGAATGGATCCAAAACTACCTGCCATAACCGCTCTTAATTGAGCAAATTGATCCACAGCAATGGGGCTTAGCCCATATAAAGGAATCTGACAAAGTATAAAATATAATACTACTATTATTGCTGTCCATTTAAGTTTTTCCTTAAATGAAATGCGGTGTTCTGGGTTTTTTACTTGTGGTAAAATAGAAAAAATCGGCTGTAGTTTCTCTATCAATTATTTCACTCCTTAATAAAAATTTTACTAAAAATAAATAATAAAAAATTAGAGAGTTACTGATTCTCCACCAGCTTCCTGAATTTTCTTTTCAGCTAATCCAGAGAATTCCGGGGATTTTACTAAAAGAGCTTTAGTAATTTTTCCTTGACCTAATACTTTGTTGTATCCAAGATCAGTGACATCAATTACAATGACATCATTCTCTTTTTTGGCCAATCCTTGTTCAAGTAATTGCTCTGATTTTTCATCCAAGTAACTTAAATTTACAGGGATAACATCTTTTACTGATTTTTGAGGTCTTTTGAAACCGTATTTTCCAAAGTGTTTTGGATCGTATTTAACAATCCAAGTCCAGCGGTGTTTGTGGCTTCCAGCCATACCTCTTCCACCACGGTGACCTGCTCCTCTTCGCTTCTTAGAACAGCCACCACCAATGGTTCGGGACCCTCTCATTTTGTTTATTTTCCGTTTAGTTCTAATCATTTTAAAATTCTCCTGGAATTTAATTAAGCTGAAATTTTAATAATAAATATTAAACTAAAATTTTTGTAATAATAAAATATTTATAAAAATTTCTATTATATCAGGATTTGGATTAATTGATTGAATATAATAAATTAGGATTACACCATCTTTTTGATGAGTGTCCTAATTTCTTCTTTTCTGTACCCTAGACTTCCACCTTCTTGGAAAGCATTTTTAACGCCTTCGTATCCTTTTCTTGGAGGGTGTAATCTGAATACTTGCTTTATATTAGCATCCTCTAATGTTATTTCAGATTCGAGAACTGCCTTAGCAAATTCTTCAATAGAAGAATATTCAGTATTTTCCTTTATATATTCATCAGTGATTTTGTCTCCACCAGCAACTCGTCCTCTTTTTGTAATGAGTTGAGTTAAAGTTTCTAGATCAATTTCACCCCAAGTTATATAATCCTTAGATTTCAAGAGCATTCCCTTGTAACTTGGGTTTTCATTAATTAGAACGGCGTGATTAATCCTGGTGAGTCTTAACATATCCATGGTAGCTGCGATGTCTTTTTTGACACCGACCGTACCTCTTACCCTTACTACTGCTAGCATATTATCACCATTTAACTGTTATTAGCTGGTACAAACACCCAGATTTTTTAAATCTTTTTTCTGGGCTTTGACTCTGCTCAACTGTTTTAATGCATCAAAGGTTGCACTGGCAAAGTTAACTGTAGTCTGGGTTTGACCACTGGTTTGGGACCATAGATCATCTATTCCAGCCAGTTTCATGATGGTTTTTCCAACATTTCCTATAGCCAGTCCTACTCCTCCAGGAGCAGGCATTATAGTAACCCTGACACTTCCGCTTTTTCCAGACACTTTGAATGGAACTGTGTGTTCTCTTCCACAAACACAACCCCAGTCTCCACAGCCTCTTCTAACTTTGATTATGTTATATTTAGCGTCATCAACAGCTTTTCTGATAGCAGGTCCAACTTCTCTAGCTTTACCTTGACCTAAGCCAACATAACCGTCTTTATTTCCGACAGCTACGATAACTCGGAAGTTAACTTTTCTTCCGGATTTATGCATCCTTTGAACCAAGTTAACATCCATAACTTCTTCTTCTAGATCTGGGAGAAGCTTATCTACGATTTCTAGCTCCATTATAGGAAGTCCTTTTTCAAATATCTCATCGATATCGGTAATTACTCCTTCCTTAACTAAGCGTCCTAAATTAGTTTTAGGCTCCCACTCTTCTTTGTTATAGTTCATGATTATACCTCAGCCTCGTCAATCTTTTTCTTCATATCTTCAAAGTGATCAGGTAAATCAACTGGTGAAAGTCCTTTATCTAAATATTGGGAGAACTTTTTCTTGAGCTCTTCTTCATCTAAAGACTTAGCATATTCTGCTACGTGTTCACCGGTTATTCTGCTCTCATCAGGGAGAATAGATTCTCCATGAGGAATATGTAAACCTGCATCAGATGCACCTTTAAGAGCTGCAAAAACTTTTGAGCCTTTAATTGCTGGTTTTAATCCAATATCTAAAACCGCTGCTTCAACATCATTACTTAAAGCTTTTTTAGCACATAAGTAACCTGTTAAATAAGCCGCTGAAGTATTTTTAGTTCCAGCTAACCATCCTAATCTTTGTAGTTCTTTGGAATGAGCTGAAACAACAGTCTCATCACCAGATTCTGCCACATTGATTATTTGAGCAATAACATGATTATTAGAAATTCTGACAACCAGTCTTGACTTGTCAAGATCGATTAATCTTAATCTGGCATGATAATCAGTTTTTCCTTCTCTTCTTCTTCTAAATGCTACTTTATATCTTGATCCGTGTGCCAACTTAATTCCTCCTACTTCCTGAGCAAGTCATGATCCCGGGCATAGGTTTTCATGTAAGATTTACTTCTGAAGGCACCGCCCTTTGCCATTCTGTAGAGTTTACGATACGTAGTAGTATTAATTTCCCGGTCGTCTCTCATCTGTTTAAGGTCCTTTCTCAAGGCCCTTATGGTAGTCATCCAAGCTTCTTTCTTGGGTCTTCGAGCACCTTTTGCTCCTTTTATACTACCTCTACCTTTTCTTCTTCCCTTGCTTTTTTGCTGGGCTATTTTCTTTGACCTGTAACTGCTTATACCCTGTTGAGGTTTAGCCCTAATTACCTTGTTGTCTATTAGCTGCTTCACGCTTTCCCTGGTTATGGCCCGTGAAACTTCTTCTATTTGTTCAGGATCAATCCATACACGATTTACCCCTACTTTCAGGATATCTGCAGCTAATCTTTTCTGAGTAGTAAGATTCATTTAAGAAACCTCCTTTTTCAGCGTTGAGCTGATAAAATGACTTGAAAAATGGATTTATTAATATAATAATTAATATTAATGCATTTAATTACTATTATCCATTAGATTCAAGTATACCCTTTATCATGAAATGCAGCGCATTTCATTGGATTGGTTTTAACATGAGTACCATGAAGCCATAATTATCAAAAATCATGTTAATTACGGATTCAATGCACTGAAATTATTTAAATTTCCCTTTAACCAAATCCATATGTCCAATAATTTATTCTATAATTTTGAATTAATGATTTAAATTATAATCAATGTATTTTACAAGATTTTATTTAAATTTTTATAATTATTTTTATAATTATATTAAATTCCAATTATGGACATAGCTCAAAAACTGGGCATTATTTGTTCAATATTTTAATGCCAAGTTCTTTTGCTTTTAATAACATCATTTCCTTTTTTCTTTTTCCAACAGTGGAACTAATTCTTCCTGCTTGAATACTAGGATCCAATTTTTCCAATTCTTTTACATTACAAACAAGAATATCTTGATAACCAGAAGGGTGTAAACCTCTTGTAGCTTTTGGAGATCCATAACCAACAGTAGGCATGGCAGGTTTACCCTTTTCATATCTCCTCATTTTACTGGTTTTTCCTCGGGCCCTTCTCCACTTTTGACCAAGCTTTTTATATCTGGCGTATTCTTGCCTTTTGAATTTTTTCTTCATTCAAATCACCATAAGTTTTCATAGCCCTATTCTTTACTAGTAAGGTAAATACCATCTTGGAAAACCCGGGGATCTCGTCCCTTAATTTTAGTGGCTTGTTCCAGATTAGCCATGGTTTGACCCACGTCTTCCTTATTAATACCAGTAATTGTTACTTCTTCACCTTTCACTTGGACTTTTGCACTTCCCACTATTTTAGCGGTACGAGGATATCTCTCCCCCAGGAAGTTTTCTATAGTAACTTTATTTCCAGTCACTTTAACAGTCATAGGAAAGTGAGCGTATACAATTTTCATATGATAAGTAAATCCATCAGTTACACCATGAATCATATTAGTGATATGGGAACGGATAGTGCCTATCATTGCTTTATCCTGTTTTTTAGGAAACTGAGTTTCCAGGACTACTTTATCTTCTTCTTGTTTTATGGTGATGTTTGGGTAAATGAACTTCCTGGAAAGCTTCCCTTGAGGCCCATTTACATTTACCTCATCACTTAGGGTAATATTTACGCCTTCCGGGACTTCTATTTCTTCCCGAATTACAGCTGCTAGAACCATCATATCACCTAATATATGTATGCCAGTAATCTGCCACCAATACCCTTTTCTTTAGCTTCTTTGTGGGTCATTATTCCCTGAGGGGTGGTAACAATAATTATTCCGAAATTTTTAGCTGGCAAGTATCTTTTTTCGAATTTTTCAAATTCATCTTTCTTAACGGCATGTCTAGGTTTTACAACCCCACATTGGTTAATATTACCTTCTAAGTCCACAATGAACTTTCCAGCTTTGCCGTCATCTACATATTCAAATTCACCAATGTAGCCTTCTTTTTGCATAGTCCTTAAGACTCGCCCTATCAATTTAGAAGCAGGGGAAATATTACATTTTCCATTTCCCTGCAACTCATTGTTTCGCATATTAGTCAGGGCATTTGCGAGAGGATCCATAAGAGTCACATTAAACACCTCTTTCCTGTACTAGTTGTACTTTTTAAATCCGATTTTCGGTGCGAGTTCTCTGAAGCACTGTCTACATAACATGAGCCCGTATCTTCTAACCAGAGCAGAGTGATCTCCGCATCTTGAACATTTTCTGGATGCCTTTCCGTATTTTCTTGGCATAAATCTCACCCTTAAACAATCTTAACCTGGAATTTTTCCTGCATAAATTTCATGGTTTCTTCTTTTTTTACCATGTGTTTAGCTGGGATTTTTTTCCGTTGAATTTTCCTTCTTTTAATTCGGTATCCTGGTTTTTCAAAGGTAATTGATAAGTTCATTCCAAAAATACCAATATCTGGATCGTACCTCATTCCAGGGATATCAATATGTTCATTAATTCCAAATGAAACATTACCCTGCGCATCAAACTGTCTTGATTTCAGTTTGTTACCTATACCATCTAATATCATTTTAATAGCCTTATCTGCTCTTTCGCCCCTTAGGGTTACTTTGCAAGCTATAGGTTGATGTTTTCTTATACCGAATTCAGGATTAGTAACTTTTGAGTAAGTTCGAACAGAATTCTGACCAGTCATATTATTTAAAAGCTTTTCGGCTCTGGCCAGTTGTTCTCCACCTTCACCAACACCAATATTCATGGTGGCTTTGGCTATTATTACTTCTTCCATTGGGTTCATTTAGTTTCCTCCAGGAAGTGAAATAACAGGTTCGTCTTTTCCAATAACGAAAACATAATCTTTTAATGTTAGGAAAGTTTTATTTTTTTCAGTTTCCATAACAACTGTGTTAGGCATGGAAGATTTGGTTATATTAATTTCCTTAATTTTACCAATCTCACCAGTGTGTTTACCACCAGTAACCAGACCAATAATACCTTCTTCGAATTTTATAGCTTCTAAAATTTCTTGTTCAGGTACTTTGAGCTTTACCACATCACCCGCAGAAAGCGGATCCTCAGTAATAGAGTTCCGGCCATCATGTAAGTTAAGTTGGGTTTTACCGTCTTTAACAGTGGTTTTGTTTTCAATTTTACATAATTTAAATTCTACATTTTCCTGTGTGATAGGATGTAAAATTAATCTTCCCTTTGCATCAGGCAGTACTCTGTAGACTCCACCATTTTTAGGAATCTGTAATACGTCCATGAAACCAACAGGGAATTTATAGTCCTTCCTTACTTCACCATCTACCAGTATCTCACCACTATTAATGATTCTCTTAGCTTCCCGGGAATTATCAGCAATTCCCAGAATGTCCCTAATGACAATCAATAAAGGTAGTGAACTTTCTATTGCGTGAGGTCCAGCAGCAGGTTTAACTGTCCATTTATCTTCTTTTGGATGAATGGGCCAGTGTTTAGGAGATTTAAAACGTTTAAGATGTTTTCTTGATCCCATCTTTGCCATATTATCCCTTCCTTTCCATAATTTTGTTTCTTTTTTCGTCTTTTAAATCCATTTCCACAATAACCAAGTTAGATGGGTGAATTGGGAAGAAAACTGGATTTCCGTCAGGTTTTTGTGTATTAGCACCTTCTACTCGTACACGGTAGTGTTTAAGGTCTACTTTTTCCACTTTTCCTTCGTGATCTTTAAAATCGCCGCGCATAACCTGCACAGTGTCCCCAGTTCTCACAGGAAGAGATCTTCGACCAAATTCTTCTCGAAGATCCTTGCTTAAGGTTACACTCATTAGTTTGTGGCGTGCGTGTAAAGGTGCATTGTAAATGTATTTCCTTTGTTTTCTAGGTTGTTTTGACATTTAATCACCATTAAACAATTATACTAGCCGCGCTTCCTACAGCAGGCCATCGGTCTGCCGCTTCTTTAGCTACTGGTCCTCTGATTTCGGATCCTTTGATCACGCCTTCAGGACTTATAATTACAGCTGCATTATCTTCAAATTTAATTCGTAGACCATCAGCACGTCGGTATTCTTTTTTCTGTCTCACAACAACCGCAGTCATGACTTCTTTTCGCATGTCCACAGATCCTTTTTTGACAGAGACAATAATCATGTCGCCAACTCCAGCCACATCTAGTCTCCTTCGAACACCTTTGTACCCTTTTACAGATATAATCTCTACTTCTCGAGCACCAGTATTGTCAACACATTGTAGTCGGGCACCAACAGGTAGAGCTTTGGTTACATTAGATGTAATAGCCTTCATTTACTTCTCTCCCTTTACCTCAACCACAACAAAATGCTTGGTCTTACTTAAAGGCCTGCATTCTGCTATTTTTACTGTGTCACCTACTTGTAACTCAATACAATCTGGTTTGTGAGCTTTAATTCTTGATTTTCTTTTTTCGTATCTTTCGTATTTACTAATGAACTTGTAAAAACTTCTTTCCACAGTAATGGACCTTTCAGCCTTATCATTAGTAACTATTCCTTCCAGTACTTGTCCTCTGACGGGTAAAGACCCGTGAAAAGGGCAGTTAGGATCATTACATTCGGATTTAGGTTCTGGAACTTCGATGCCAACCATATTATCACCAATTAAATTTTCCTAAATTTCTTTTTAATTCTGTCTTCAGGGCGACTTACCAGAATTTTACCATCAATCTCAACTTTTTGTCCTTCAGGGGTTTGGAAATGAAAAATTGCAACATTTTTAGGAATGATAGACTCATGCCTATCATCCACTTCAACACGAATTGTATTTCGAGTTTCGTCAACAACTTTTCCTTTTATTCCTACCAGCCCCATATTAGAGCTTTCAACTATTTCAACAGTTAAACCAATTAGTTCATGCTGAAATAAATTTTGTGGAGTTATCATATTGCCCAAGCATTATATTTTAAATTGAGATTTGAATAAAATTTGGAATAAATGAATTTTAGAAACTAATTAAACAACTAGAATTCTAATTTATTCAATTATCTTCTTCTATTATGTTTCCTATCCATTTCTCGAATTTCAATAGTATCGGATGAAAAACCCAGGTTAGCTAGAACTTCTTTAACTCTCCTTTTATGGTCCCCTTGAAGTTCTATCTGACCTTTTTTAGCTGTGCCACCACAGGCACACCTGGCTTTTAATTCCTTAGTAAGTTCCTTAATGTCGATATCGTGTTCGTCTATGCCCTCTACAATGGTCATCAGTTTCCCGAATCTTCTTCGTACTGTAAATACTTTAACAGTCTGAACTTCTCGTGCTATTTCTT
Organism: Methanobacteriaceae archaeon UBA349; assembly: GCA_002509745.1. Taxonomy (GTDB): domain Archaea; phylum Methanobacteriota; class Methanobacteria; order Methanobacteriales; family Methanobacteriaceae; genus UBA349. The sequence goes on from DAWK01000072.1 coordinate 97,443, forward strand.
CACAGACGCAGAGTTCATCTGGAAGACCACATACATCGCAGATTTTCATTTATGTCTCCTTCTGTTTTTCATTCATAATAGTAAGAACGCGAGCAATGGTCCTTTTGAGTTCCTTGATTTTTCCAGGATTTTCATAGACCCCTGATGCAGAACTTTTGGAAATGTTTTTAGCATATTCTGCTTTGAGTTCACCCAGCTTCTTCTGGATCTCATCAATATCCATTTCTCTTACATCTTTACTTCTTAAGATAGCCATTTTTTTCATCCCTAAAAGTATTATTCCGATTCTGGCTTTTCAGAAGATTCTGGTTCGGTTTCAGTCTCTTCAGCAGCTTCAACATCTTCAGATACTTCTTCTTCAGAAACCACATCAGTTTCCTCAGGAACATCTTCAGATACTTCTTCTTCAGAAACCACATCAGTTTCCTCAGGAACATCTTCAGATACTTCTTCTTCCTCAGATTCTTCAACTACTTCAGATACCTCTTCAGTCTCTTCGATTTCTTCTTCAGATTCTTCTAGTTCTTCTAGTTCCTCTTCAGATTCAACCAGTTCTACTTCTTCAGTAGATTCCAAAGGTTCTTCAGTTACTTCAACTTCTACAGTTTCTTCAGTTTCAATTACAGTCTCTTCAATAGTCGGAGCTAAAATATCAACTTTATCTGGTAGAACTGCACCCGGTGGCATGATTCTAACATAGATTCCTAAAACACCAGGTTTGAGTTGTACAGTAGCAAAACCTTCTTTTACTAAACGAATGGAAGGTTCACCACATTTTTTGATGTAACCATCGGAAAACTTAGCAGTAGCAGATCTTGCACCCCTAATTTTACCGGATATGGTTACTTCTACACCTTGAGCACCTGACCCCATAATTCTTCGTATGGTGGTATAGGCCACTCTTCTAAAATGCATACCTCTCTGCAACATGTTTGCAATTTTGTAGGCCATGATTTTAGGGTTGAGTTCAGGAACATCCACTTCTTTAACTTCTACTTGTGGGTTTTCCAAATCAAATTTGGTTTTTAAGTTTTGAGTTATGCCTCGAACAGTTTTTCCGCCTCTTCCAATAACCATTCCTGGTCTTTCAGCGTAAACAACTACCATAGTCCCTAGAGGAGTAACTTGAACTTCCATTCCACCGTAGCCGGCTCTTTCGAGTTCACTTTGTAGATATTCATCAATTCTAGTTCTTCTAAGGCCCTCTGTGACAAAATCCTTTTCTATCATGTAAATCTAAGCCTCCCCTAAGACAATCTGCACGTGGGTAGTGGGCGTATTATTCGGGCTTGCTCTTCCAAAAGCACGGGGAGTCCATCCCTTTAATATAAAACCACGATGACTAGAAATGTGCATGATTTTTAGGTTTTCGGCGTCCAATCCCTTGTATTCTGCATTAGCTTCAGCGTTTTCCAAAACTTTTAATATTTGAGTGGCAGCTTTAACAGGGTAACGGCCACTAGGCCATCCTGTTAATCCCTTACGGTGACCAACCTTTTTGTTGTGTCTTTTGAAAGGAACAGCTTTATCCATCTGAATAACCTCTTCCAAATAAACTTTGGCGCTTTCGAGTTTTTTTCCTCTAAGTTCCCTGCATAATTCTACAGCGTGTTTAGGGGAAATTTTTAAAGATTTCCCAATCGCCTTAGCAGTTTTGGCCTTATCGTCTTCGTTAAAAGCATAATTAATTTTAGCCATTGTTTATTCTCCTTATTTAAGAGGCACGAACATGGATGATCTGGTAGCTCCCATTCCTGGGTCTCCGTGTTCAACTTTTTGTCGTGTAGGTGCAAATTCCCCAAAGTAACAACCAATCATTTCAGGTTGGATTTGTACTTGAACAAATTCTTTACCATTGTAAATACCAAAAGTTATACCTACCATTTCTGGTAGAACAATCATGTCTCTACAGTGAGTTTTAATAATTTGAGGCCTTCCACCTTTAGTACCTTCTTGTCCTTGTTTTTTTAATTTTTTAATTCTTTCTAGTACCTTCATTTGCCTTGGTAAGAATCCTCTTTTCAGAGATCTCCTTTGCCTGGATGGTAATATTTCTATAACCTTATCCAGAGGCATTTCTTGTAATTCTTCCAAAGTGTGATTGCGATACTTAAATTCTTTACGTGCCAATAAGCCACCTCCTAATAGTTGTGGTTATCTCCTCTTACCTGTTCTTCGAGCCGCGATTGAACCGACTTTTCTTCCTGGTGGGGCATGTCTGGATACGGTTGTAGGTCGTCCAGGGTGTTGCCTGTTTCCACCACCGTGTGGGTGATCCACTGCATTCATGGCCACTCCTCTAACAGTAACGCACTTTTTACCTTTAGCTTTCAGAGCATGGTAACGGTTACCTGCTTTAAGGAATGGTTTTTCTCTTCTTCCTCCACCAGCTACAACGCCTATAGTAGCCCTGCACTTAGGATTGAATGCTTTTAACTCACCAGATGGAAGCTCAATAACTGCTTTATCCACATCATGAGTAATCAAAGAAGCATAAGTTCCAGAAGATCTTACGAGTTTACCTCCGTCTCCTGGACGATTTTCAATATTATATATTGGAGTACCTTCCGGAATTTCTCCCAGGGGCAATGAATTTCCAGGACTGATTGGTGCTGAAATTCCACATGCTACCTCATCATTAATTTGAATACTTTCCGGGGCTAAAATAAGTCTTTTTTCCCCGTTTTCAAATTTTACTAATGCTACAGGAGCACTTCTTCCAGGGTCGTGCATAATATCTGCAACTTTACCCTTTAAGATGCCTTCTTTCTCTAATGAATCATAGGAACGGTACTCTATCTTACCTTTAAATCTGTGAGAAGCACTTCTAAAAGTAGAAGTTCCCCTACCTCTCCTTTGTGAAATTAAACGTTTTCCCATTTTTTTTCCTCCAAGTTACTGACTATATCAGCTTAGAATACTCCCATCTTAACAGCAATATCTTCTGCTTTGTCATCAGAAGAAAGCTTGATGTAAGCTAATTTTATTCCTTTGGAGTTTATATGAGTATTAACCTTTTCCACCTTAACATCATAGAGTTCTTCACAAGCTCTCTTAATGTCAGATTTCTCACTGGTTCTCAAAACTACAAAAGTCAGTTCATTGTTTTGATCGATTAAGTTCATGGTTTTTTCAGTTACATGAGGTTTTACAATAATTGCATAAGGATCCATAATATTCACCTTTTTCTTAAAATAGGGAATATTGCCCTATTGGAAGAGTTCCCCCAATTTTTCTATAGCAGATTTGGTAAAAACTGTTAATCTTCCAGGATGAGTTCCAGGAGCTAATAATTCAGCATTAAGATTTTCTACTAAAACCACATCAACACCGGAGTGGTTTCTAGCACCTAAGCTGATTCCTTTGTCTTCACCCACAACTATTAGAGGTCCTTTACGAGTCTTATATTTACGACCTCGCATTTTACCTTTACCAGATCTAATTNNTAATTTTCTTTCCTTCTTTAGCTCGGACAACATCATCGATTATGCCTAACTTTTTGAAAATTTCCCTGGTTTCTTTAGTTTTCTTGACCTTGCAGAGCTCATCATCAACCACCATTGGAATTTGAGGCACATTTTCTACTTTATGGCCTCTATTCTCAACAATTTCTGGGTTAACGGTAGCTGCAAGAGCAGACCTTATAGCAAAACGCCTTTCTTTCCGGTTGATTTTCTCATGGTAGTTTTTTTGTGGGCGTGGAGGGTGTGCTCTCCTACCGCCTACTACATGAGCTACAAATGCTGCTCTAGAACCAGAACCTTTTATACGAGGAACCTTAGCAACACCACGTCCAGAACCGTATGACTCTGCAGTTGTCCTTTTACCAGCCATTGGGTCAGAACCCCATGGTTGAATCCGGGCAGTTTGTGCTGAGATAACGGCTCTTTTTATAAGGTCCGGCCTAAATTCTTCCTGGAATATTTCAGGCAGTTCAATCTCTTCTGTGACTTCGCCTTCCAATGAATAAACCTTAATTTTTTTCATTTAAACCACTCTAATTAAATTAAACACCTTGTTTAGATGCTGTACTGATGTAGTTAATCTGAGGAGCGTCACTATTTTTTCCATTGGACCTAATAGCTTTTCTTAGAATAATTAATCTTTTTGAAGGGCCTGGAACTGATCCTTTAATGATTATGTAATCATTTTTGACCAGACCGTACTTAACAAACCCTCCAGCTGGGTTAACAGCGTCTGCCTCAGATGCTTCACCGATTTTTAATATTTTTTTATTATATTCAGTTCTTTTGTGATATCCCATTTGACCAGCTTGGGCAACAGTCCACATAGTTCTGGAAGGAGTCCAAGGACCTATGGAACCAACGTGCCGTGCTTTACTACTTCTAGCAGCTTTACCATACTGAATCCGAATACCCCATCTTTTGACTGGGCCCTGAAAACCTTTACCTTTAGTTATAGCAATGGAGTCAACATATTCTCCATCATCCATAATATCTTTGGCACTAATTTCTTTACCCAGCATTTCAATGGCAAAATTTAGTTGTTCATCAGGGGTTTTGCCCCCGACACCGCATTCAAATATTTCCGGCTTTTTCTTAGGTACGCTGGTTACTTTGGGATTAGTGTTAATTAAAACTCGTATCTCAGCAACATGTTGCAGGTTTTCTTTAATTTTTTCCACTGCAGCATCTTTATTGTATTCTTTAGGAAGTGATATCTTCCTTGATAGTTCTTCATTTAAATTGTCAGCGAGAACATCTCCCATGGCTTTTAAACCACGAGTAGTATTTTCATAAGCCCTGATACCCATCACACATATGGGTGGTACTTCTAGAATAGTAACAGGTGTAGAAATCTCCATTCCCTCAGTTGGGGAATTTTTAGTATTATCTACCATCATAACGTGAGTCATGCCCACTTTATATCCAGCAAGACCCAATAATCTCGGCTCATCGGCCATTGGCCAGGACTTGATTCTTGGTGTCTCTTTGGCTGATCGCTTTCTAGGACTAAATGCAACTGATCCTTTTCTTGGTTGATGATGTCTAGCCATTTAATTTTACCTCCTTACATTCACAATTTTATTTCCATTTTTTGATTAATCTGAGTTTAAGAGCAAGTTAAAAACAGACAAAGTCGCTAAAACTGCTTCTTCTGTCCTTACAGTTTTGGTGCCCTGAAGAGGTATAGTATTCACTTCTAAGTCCACCAGATTCTGACTTCCAATATCATCAGGTAAGCCAGAATAAGGACCACCAAACAAAATAGCCACATGTTTGGCGTTTTGTACCTTAAATTTCACTTCATCTAAAATAGAAGTTATCGGTGCAGCATTACGGGATGTTGCCACCACAAAATCCGGTTTTACTGTCTTTAAACTTTGGTGAAGATTATTATAATTGGATAAAGTCTCATATCCCCAGTACTCATTTTCTGGTTCATCCGGTTCGACTATTATCTCTTTACCCAGCTTGGTTACTCGAAAGCTTAGTATTTTATTTACAGTTAGTTGTTCCTTGCAAAAAGCGGTTTTATCCGCCCCTATGTCAACGAAGGTCCCTTTTCTGGTCCTTTTGAGCGTTAGTCCCTGTCTGTAATCGCCTTCGCCGGGTTTCCCTGTGGGGTGGTGTGGAGTTCTAAGTGGTGGGAGTAAACCCACATGCTTTAACTCATTCCTTATCGGAAATACCTTCTTTCGAAGATACTGAGGTGTATTCATATAAGTGAGAATATCACTAATAAATTTTGCCTCTTTTTTGTTTGCATCGTCATGATACACTACAATCCGGTCTGCATTGAATATAGCTGCGGATCTCGCAATCGCTCCAACCTTATAGGTTTTGAGTTTTAAATCAGTAGTTTCCGCAGTTAAAGAGTCCGGGATAAATATAGATAAATGCTTCTTTAGCATCTTTGAATATTTGTCGTCATCTATTATAAACATTGCTATAGTCCAGACTAGGCAAAAATACTAACACCATATCATATTTTCAAAATATAATATTGAGCAGTTTCAAACTGCATATTGATATTTCACACTAAGAATGTAGGTTAGTAAAGGTTGGTTAATTAAGTATATAAACCTTCTGTTTGGAGTTCCCTTTAAAAACTTTTAATATTGAAAAATAAAATCATATGCTCCTTAAGGAATCATTTGTGAAAATTATAAGAACCTAAAGTTACTTATTAATTCTTTCAACTCTTACTACAATCACTTCTATTTTTTTAGCCTCTTGTTTATGGAAAGAATAAGTTCGAGGAATTGAAAACGTGTAATAAAACTTTTGAGTTATTTTACCACCTAAATTTGAAAAATAATTTTCCACAAAATCTTCGGTTTCCGCCATGTGAAAAGAATATACTACATTGGCTAGGTGGATGGCCTTTTCCATAAATATTCTATCTGCTCCCTTTTTTACTTTTAGTTGAGATCCGAAGGGTGGATTTTGAATACAAGTATCCATAAACTTTATTTTTTCAGAAGATATATTATTAATATCCATTTCAATAAAATTTATCTTCTCATTTAAACCCAGTTTTTCAGAGGTTTCGCGGGCCATAATCAACGCATCAAGATCAATATCTATCCCACAAGCACATTCAGCACCCAACATAGCAGACCCTAAAGCAAAAATTCCAGTTCCACAACCTAAATCAATTACATTTTTATCTTCAATATCTCCTAAATTATAAGCATTCCACAAAACATCAGAAGCAATTATAGAAGGTGTGTGATATTGCTCCAATTCTATTTTGGGTTTAGGGTGGCCAGAAATTGATTCTAAAGCCATTTCTAAATGTCTTTGTTTTTTTATGGGCTTAAAATTAGTTTTCATTGTATCTATTTATTTATTTATTTTAGTAAAATTAACTTATCAATCATAATAAAAGCATATTTCTGATTTGGGTTCAATAATTATTTAAATTCTCTTTTAAATCAGATAATTTAAAATATTGAAAATTATAATTTCCATCTAATATTTTAATTATATTGACATATATAATAATTATAAGTAAAAATGTTAAATAAAAAAATAGATATTATAATTTTGATATTATATAATTGAAGAATTAATTGAATAAAATAATTAATATAAAGAAATTGTTTGAGTATAAGTAATTTACAAAAATAAGGAGCTATGCCATGTTTAACAAAGTTCTAATTGCCAATCGTGGTGAAATAGCAATACGAGTAATGCGTGCCTGCAGAGAGTTGGGCGTTAAAAGTGTTGCAGTTTACTCTGATGCTGATAAAAATTCTCTTTTTGCCAAATATGCTGATGAAGCTTATTCAATAGGTGAATCAACCCCTTCCCAAAGTTATTTAAACATAGATAAAATTATAGATGTTGCTGAAAAATGTGGTGCCGATGCTATACATCCAGGTTATGGTTTTCTGGCCGAAAATTCCAAATTGGGGAAAGAATGTGAAAAACACGGAATAAAACTCATAGGTCCATCCGGTTCGGTTATTGAATCAATGGGAGATAAAATTACTTCTAAAAAGTTAATGAGAAAAGCTGGTGTCCCCGTAATTCCCGGAACTGATAAGGGAATTTCAACCATTGAAGAAGCAGTGGATATAGCTGAATCAATAGGCTATCCCATAATTGTAAAAGCTTCTGCTGGTGGTGGAGGTATTGGAATGAGGACAGTCTATGAAAGAGATGAACTCATAAGAGCTATTGAATCCACCCAATCTGTGGCCGCCTCGGCCTTTGGAGATTCTACAGTATTCATAGAAAAATACCTGGAAGAACCACGTCACATTGAATTCCAGGTTATGGCCGATGAACACGGAAACACTATCCATGTAGCAGATAGGGAATGTTCTATCCAGCGCAGACATCAAAAATTAATTGAAGAGTCACCATCCCCCATAATGACCGATGAATTAAGGGAAAGAATGGGTGCTGCTGCGGTTAAAGCAGCTGAATCAATTAATTATACTAATGCTGGGACCGTTGAATTTTTATACTCCAATGGCGACTTTTATTTCCTGGAAATGAATACTAGAATCCAGGTAGAACACCCCATTACTGAAATAGTAACTGGAATTGATCTGGTTAAAGAGCAAATAAAAATTGCATCTGGTAAAGAAATCTGTTGTGCACAAGAAGATATTTCCGTGATGGGACATGCCTTAGAATGTCGTATAAATGCTGAAGATCCTCTGGCCGAATTTGCTCCTAATCCTGGTAAAATAACAGGATATAGATCTCCAGGAGGTATTGGTGTGCGGGTAGATAGTGGAGTATACATGAATTATTCCATACCCACGTTCTATGATTCCATGATTTCTAAACTTATTGTATGGGGTAGAACACGTAACGAAGCTATTAATCGTATGGAAAGGGCCCTAAGCGAATATGTAATTTTAGGAGTCAAAACAACCATTCCTTTCCATAAAGCCATGATGAGAAGCCCTGATTTTAGAGCAGGAAAACTTAACACCCATTTTGTCGATGAACACCGTAAAGGAATCATGGAAGAGATGGAAAAAATAGTTCTAGAGGACAAAGAAAGAGTTAACCGTTTAAAATCCACTTTCTTGCCAAATAAAAAAGTTGCTGCCATAACCGCAGCTGTGGAAAATTATAGGAGTACTGCTCAATCCCAGCAGAAGCAAAAATAATCCCTTACATTTTTTAAAAATATTATGTTGAATTAATTTAGATATTGAATTAAAATTATTAATTAAAGTCAATTTCGGTAAAATGAATTAAATCAGACTTAAAATAATCATATGGTTATAAAAGGGGTTTTAACATGCAGGAGCAAATATTAGAAATTTTATATGCAAATGATGGAAAATATGTTTTACTTGAAGAAATTACTTCTCTACTTAATATCAATACAAAAGAATTAAAAGAAAACATTGAATCTTTGAAAGAAAAGGGATATGACTTTAATTCGTCACCGGAAGTAGGAATACAATTAGTTGAATCACCAAACCTCATTTTGCCCTATGAAGTAAAAAGAGGCCTTGAAACAGATTATATCGGTCAGAATATTCATTATTTTAGCGAAATTGACTCAACCAATAATGTAGCTAAAAAAATGGCTGAAGAAGGTGCCCCAGAAGGTACAATAATAATTGCAGAAACCCAAACTCGTGGAAGAGGTCGCAGAGGTAAACAGTGGATATCACCCGCTGGAGGAGTCTGGATGTCAATAATACTACGCCCCCAAATTCCCCCATCAGAGGCCCCTCAATTAACTCTTATGACTGGAGTGGCAGTAGCTAAAGCTATAAAAAATAAATTTGGGCTTGATGTGGGAATTAAATGGCCCAATGATATATTAATTGGTTCTAAAAAGGTTTGTGGAATATTAACCGAGGCAAATGCTAAATTCAGCACAATTGATTACGTGGTTGTGGGAATTGGAATTGATGCTAATGTGAATACTGAAAATTTTCCATCAGATGTTCAAAAAAGTGCAACGTCTCTTAAGAAAGAATTAAATGAAGATATTATGGGTCCAGAATTAGTTCAAGAATTTTTAAAAATATTTGAAGATACTTACAACGAATTTAAAGAAGGTAATTTCCCAGAAATACTTGGTGAATGGCGAAGAATGTCTAAAACTATAGGAAGCCGTGTTGAAGTTCGAAAACAGCTGGGAAAAATAGTTAGGGGAGAAGCTGTTGGTATAACAAATGAAGGAGCACTTATTTTAGAATTAGACAATGGTAATCTTCGTAAAGTAATATCTGGTGAATGTCTTCACATTTAAAAAAATAGTCTCTGATAAAGCTTTAAAAAAAACTTAAATTTTAAAAAACTTAAAAAAGCAAAATTATTTTTTATTTTTTAATTTTTTCACTATTATTTTTATTATATCTGTTTTTATTATATTAATTATCATTAGTTTATCCTGATGATTTTTGTAATTATTTGGATTTAATAATAACCTGCCCTGAAACTTCAAATTTCTTTTCTAAGTCCTGAAAGTCCAGAGCATTCCCATTACAGCTTACTTCAAATTCGACACTGAGAAATTTTTGCACTACATTTAAATTAGTTAGGGTATGCATTGTCAAATTAGATATTTCTACCTCAGATTTTCCGGCCATAGCCATGTAAGGGATGATTTGATCACCCATGTGCTCATCAAGAGCAGATTTAGTTTTAAGAGAGTTCAATAATTCATTTGCAGCTTCTTCCCCCACAGTCTCTGCAGGTTTACCTAATTTTCCTATGGAACTACCACCTAATCTCGTATTTCCCTGTGCCCATAAAACTATGCCGGAACCTTGACCAGAATTATTAGAAGAATGTTCTATTTCAATATCAATATCATAACCTGTTTTTTTAAGAATTTTTTCTGCAGAAGATGCTTGTCGTTCAGCAACGTGAATAGGAAGATTTGAAGCGTGAGAAATACCTTTAATTGAATCTATTTCTGATTTTAATAGATTTATGGGATTAAGCTTTTTTAATGGGAAAATTTCAGCTTTTACTTCTCCTCCACCTTTAGGATAGTGGCCTCTTTTTATGAAATCTATATTGGCAGCATATCCCATTTTTTCCAATACTGGTAAAGTAACATTTTTAATATAATCTATTGATGGAGCCCATCGAATGTCAGTTCCACCAGTAATCTGAATTTTAGAAGACTTAGAAGCAAAAGGAGCTATAATCATGAAAGATTG
>DAWK01000079.1 GCA_002509745.1 Methanobacteriaceae archaeon UBA349
CTACCTTCAATTTCCCATAATTTTTTAAGTAGATTGGGTAGATAAGTTTCATCTTTAATACGGATAGTTGTCTTATCTTCTTCTGCTTCATAAGAATATGTAGCAAGGTCTTCAATAAAAACTGGTTGAGTTGTTTTTGCTACCATGACTGCAATTATAAATACTGGTTCTCGAGGGTCAACAAAAACTCTCATGTCTTTAATTGACCTATTAATTTGCAAATCATGAGTTACTTGTTTTATTATCAACTCATAAACTGCAGCCCCTTTAGTATCGTAACATTCCACTAACATTTAAAGTCCTCTTTAAATTGACAGATATAATACTATAATTCACATTTTTAGCTAATAAGCTATTCCTGCCTTTTACCCAGTCCAGAAACTAGAAGCGCTGATCCAACAGCCCCAATATACTGGGAGTATTCTGGAACAATAACATCAATTCCACCAAGTACCTCACTAACAGCTTCCACCAGGCCCTCAATGAGTGAGGTTCCACCTACTTGAATAAGGGGTTCTCTGACATCAATTTCTTGAAGTTGTTGTTCATAAACCTGTTCTGCTACTGAATGGCATGCTGCAGCGGCAACGTCTTCTTTACTGCCCCCAGCTGCCAGAGAAGTAACCAAATCCTGAATACCGAATACAATACAGTAACTATTCAACAGTGCATTTTTGTAGTTTCCTTTAATGGCCATAGGGCCTAGTTCACTGATGTCCGCCCCTAATCGACGGGCAGTGATTTCTAAGAAACGACCTGATGCTCCAGCACATATTCCACCCATGGTGAAATTATCTGGAATACCATCATTAACAGTAATCACTTTATTATCCATTCCACCAATATCTAAAACAGTAGCTTCTCCTTTTTGATGGCCTGCCAAATAAACCGCACCTTTAGAATTGACAGAAAGCTCTTCCTGAATCAATTCCGCCTCCATTTTTTTCCCAATGGTTAGTCGGCCGTAGCCAGTTACACCCATACCCTCAATATCATCCATACTATAGCCTGTACCTTCCATGGCCTGGGCAATTCCATCATTGGTACAACCAACAACATCAGTCGTGGGCAACCAACCTGTTCCAATAACCTTATTATTTTCCATTAAAACAACTTTAGTAGTTGTAGAACCAGAATCAACCCCTAAAGTAAGGCCTTCTTGCTTTTCTCTAGCCAGTATGCTTTTTCTAGCCACAGTAGTAACCAAAGCTTCCATTCTAATGAATAACTCATCCGCTTTGGTTCTCTCAGTGAATGAATAAGTTACAACAGGTAGGCGAGTGTTCTGTTGAATAAATCTCCGAACCTCATTTCTTACCAGTGCACCTTCCGCACATCTAAAACAGGTAGCAATGAAAACAGCATCAGCATCACTTTTTCCCTCTACAATAGACATGGCCCGGGCAATCATTAACCTAATACCTGAGCTGGCACAGTTAAACCCAAATTTTTCATAAGCTTCATCAATATAATCAATGTCCGTCTCAGGGATTACAATTTCTGCACCAAAGGTACTGGCTGCTTTTTCTATTTCTTTCTGAACACCACTGTACTCAGTTCCGCACGAGATTTGGGCTATTTTAACCATTGTCTTCCTCCAACGAGTCTAAAAAGGTGTTAATCTTATTTACAAGTTCTGTTGTTTCATCTTTGGTTTTAGGGTATTTCAGTTCCAGAGTAGGGATTCCCCTTTTTCTAAGGTAAAATACGCATAATTCATTGGTTCTGGCACATCCAATACATCCAAATCCAAAAGGAGCCTCATCCATAATAATGGCAGCTTCTGCCTCTTCTATTAATGGTCCAAAAATGGACATCCTTCCTCTAACACCAGATGGGACCTCAATGGCCGCGTATTTTAGGCCTTTAATAGGATCTTCTTCAGTGAGGTTGAATGGTGGTGAGTCGATTTCGGGGTCTTTAACTTTTTTTCTTATTTCATTTTGTAAAACTAAAGCCTTGTGGCCTCTTCTTTCAATTAAATCTGCGAGTATGAGTGAATTTGGTGGAAATATAGCTACTTTCAATAGAATTCCCCCTGAGAAGGTTCATTTTTAATTGGTTCTGGTCGGCGAGAAATTTCGATCATATCACTGAAAAGGCCTTTGGTAATGTCAACTATGCCAACAGCAGCAATAGTTTCATTATTTTCTTTTATAGGGACAACTACTAGTGGCATTCCCTGGTAAGGACCAGATTCTGGCTCATCATGACTTGTTTTGCCAGTTTCTAAAACTTTTTCTAAAATTGGGCCAGTGTATTCATAGTCGATAACCTCACCGTCTTCTATGCGTACTCCTTTTGAATTTTTAGTTCGCATAGTAAGGGGTAGATTATTAATAAGTTCATGAATGGCCAGTGCCATGTTTTCAATTTCTTTTCCCGTTGATGCTGAAGTAATTTTCATTTTTAGCCCTCATCTTGAATTTTTGATGATTTATCTGATGATTTTGATTTTGAATAGGATTTTTCAGCAATTTCCCTAAAGTCATCCACAGAAATTTTCTCTGGTTCCTCAATTTCAACTTTTTGCGGGTTTTTTAAAGCTTCAGCAACAAAACCCAATAATTTAAATTCCTTTTCCAGTTGATGATAACCTTCTCTGGCAGCCCCTCTATGACCCCTGCATCTCCTTGGGTCACCTGGTGGGAAACCACGGTCTTTGGTAAATATATTATATGGATCCAGTTTTCTAGCTTTTTCAACAGCCTGATCAACATATTCCTGGTCTCCATAAACCATAGCACCATAACATGTTGATTTTATGGTCAAAGGAAGTTCCATCATGTGCAAATTTTGGGTCAACTCACTCTGACTAATAGTGGCTCCAGGACCCAGAATAATCATTCTGGTTCGAGTATGGTCATCTTTACAAACTTCAGGACTTTCTTTCGGCGACATACACTAAATCCCCCTCTTTAAATTTCTCTAAGTTTTCTAGGCCTTTAATTATTGATCCAATGATATTAGTACCATTAAATGGTTCTCCTGTCGGGCCAAATTCATCATTATCTTCAAATCTAACCCCAATTATACCAGTATGTCTTCTGGACATGTTGGTTATTCCCAATTCTCCCTTATGAACACATTTTTGAGGGTTGCTCTCGGGAATCAATCCTTTTGCTTCTTTAGAATCACCTTTAAACATTATTACCTTCATTCCGGGAAAAGCAAAATGCACTTTTATAGATCCTAAAGGAGCATCAATTAAACCAGAAATCTTTTTAAAGTACCATGTAGAACGTGGAGCTTCGTTATTAAATTCAACTTCTATTAAATTATCTTTATTAATTCCTAAAGTTTTTACTTTCTTTTCTTTAACAATATCCATGGTAAATTGAGGTTCTTGACTAACTACAAAGGCATCATCATCAGTTAAACCATCACGAATATGTTCAATTCCTCTCATCTTTAGGAATGCCTCTGCTTCTTTTTGAGTCATGGCCAGAGTCATTATACGTTCTGGTTCGATTTTAAAAGTGACTTCATCACCTTTTTTGGCGATATCCAGAAGATGTATGCCTTGCTCAACATTTCCAATAATATTATGTGATGGAGTGGCAACCCTATCCTCACGATAAATATAAACTTTACCCACACCTTTTCCCGTGTTTCTAAAAGTAACTGTGCCTCTTTTTCGTTCACCTAATGCTTCAGGATCTTTTTTCAATCCCTGCAGGGCATAAAAACCAGCAAATGTGTTTGATTCATAATCAACCGTGATTTTTCCATCCTTTGTCAGTGCAAAAAGATGTTCTGTGGATTGAGGAGAATCACCAGAAGGTTTTACCAACACATAAGTAAATATTTGATTTCCTTCTTCTAGAAGAGTTCCGATATCAGTTACTGCAGCACTTTTTATAATACTCTTACGCTCAATCACCGGTTCGACACTGACAATAGTGTCCCGATCCTCTAAGTTTAGAACTGTTCTCCTACCGCCAGCAATTCTGGCAAAAACTCCACGGTTTCCATCGGGTACGCCATAAACTGCAGAGTGATCATCTCTAACTAAAATTATGTGCGTAGAATCAGATGTAAAACCAGAAAGACTTAAAACGACTTCTCCTTCTTCATAAAAAAATTCATCACGGGTTGATTCTAAATCGGTCTTAATAGGACCTATGGCTGCCTCATCAGAGGTTGTCCATCTAACATGGAGATTTTCAAATAGTTTGTAATTCTTTTTCCATACCTTAACTATCTCTTGAGCATTATCATCTTCAACCATTTCGATAATTATGCTACCATGGTTGGTTTTGATTTTATATTTATTGATGTGTTTTTCAAACTCTTCTTTGCCCTTAATAACTCCTAAAACACAACCTTCTTTATAAGGAGCCTTAGTAGCTTGAATAGCGTCTTTTATAGTAGCGCCTTTTGGAAGCTCTACTTTCTGGCCATTGACCTTTACCAACATTGGATTCCCTCTTTAATATTGAAAATATCGAGAATTTTATTAAATTAATTTAGATATTGAATTAATTTAGGAATTTTTTATTAAATATTTTTAATGAAATATGGATTATTTTGATTTAAAATCCTATTTAATACCTATTTTTAAAAGAACTAGTTATTTAAATTTTACAATTTTTGATAATTAGAACTATGATAATTAATATCTATATTATAAAATAGATTGGCAATAAACTAAAATCTAAGACAAATAAAATGCCAATGCCTGATAATTAATTGAAAAGAAGCAATTTAAAGAGAATAATTTAAGGAATATTGAATAATGAATTAATGAGTTGAAATCATCTAAATTAAATTAATTTGACTTTTCCTCTCGCACTCCCATTATTCCATTTGTTTTTAAATCAAAAAGAACTCTTTTTTGGCCTTCATGTTCTAGATACAGTTTTTCCTCAGAGATTATTACACCTACAACCGCTCCAGTTATACTAACTTCTTTTAAAAGCTCTAAGCATCTATCCACCGTTGATGACTTACAAGTTAGAACAAATCCAGATCCAGGATATGATTTAAGCCATTCATCCCAGCTTACCGAATCATTGCGGGGAATTTTATTTAATTCAACTTCAGCACCTACTCCAGAAGATTCTAAAAGCATTCCCAGAGTCCCTAAAGTTCCAGGATTACTTATGTCTTTTCCAGCCGTAACAAGTTTCTGAGACCCAATTTTACCCATGACATCAATTTGGGCCTGAACCAGAGCTGGTTCTTTATGAGTGGTGGTATCCCAGTTTAAGGCAAATTTAGGGTGCTGCATTCCATCTAAGTCAATGGCCACAATAACCTTGTCACCTACTTGGGCATCACAGCTAGTTATTAAGGCATTTTGGGGTACAATACCTGAAATAGAAACATCAAGGGCATCATATGGCGTATCAGGATGTACGTGGCCACCAACCATAGGTACACCAAATTTCCAGGCCCCATCTTTTATTCCTTCCATGACGGCATAGCAGGATTCTTCATTGTTAACCGATAGAACATTGACCATACCCATTGGTTTTCCACCCATGGCCGCAATATCATTCACATTTACCAGAACCGAACAATATCCTGCCCAGTAAGGATCAGCAGTCATTAATTTGCCCCAAATTCCGTCGGCAGCTAAGAGTAATAGCTTTCCATCACCAATATCTATAGCTGATGCATCATCACCAAAATTAAGCACCGTATTGCCTGCAACATTATAAACGTCTTTTAGAATATTTGTTATTTCTCTAATTGGTTTTTTTCGGGTGACTCCTTCAAAGTTTTTGAGAGAATCAACAAGAGCTTCTAAATCCAAATCTACACCTCAACAATCTCTGTTTCTTTTATATAATATTGAGCAGCCGTATTATCTATAAGTTGTAGTAATTCCTTTTTAAAAGTTTCTATGTCATCTATTTCAATGAATTCTGAGCCATAGAATAGTTCAGAAAAGATTATCTCACCAATTATATCATCCCAACCACTTTCTAACTCTACAATCATGGATCCTGAACTTTTAAATCCGCTTTCCACTACTTGATCCACATCCCCATCAGTAATTCCAATAATAGGCACTTCAAAACGGTATAAAATATCTGCAGCCACTAGAGTGGTATCATCACCCACCGTAACCACTAAATCAGCATCTTTAAGACGATAAATGTCTTCGGCAGCATGATTTAAAAAAGCAATTTTGAATTTTCCATCCAATTCCCGAGATTTAACTATTCGGGGATTAACTGTGGATCTTCTTAAAAGGCCTGTCTTTACAATGGCCTTATTCAGATCAATTTTGCCCAGTTTTTCCACACCATGAGTTTTTAGTTCCCCACCCATGATTTTATTTATTATGCCATCTTCAGCGACTAAAATAACCTCTTCTTGGGTCGATTTTCCAATTACAATACCATTAAGGAAAATATTTTCGTCTCTGGATACTCCCACTAATTTACGATAAGTTTTGGAACCTTTTATGGAGTTTTTGTGGTTGCAATCAGTTCCATTGAAAAATATCTCTTTCATTACCAAATTAGGAGTGACAACTTGGAGGCCCATTTTAGCTGCAATTTCATCAGCTAAGGGTTTGAGAGATTTTCTCCAGGGAATAACACAACCATCAACCTCACCTGGCCTTTCAATTTGAATAAGTTTAGGTTTAGATTTGGATTTTTTAAAGACCTTGTAACCAAAGGCATGACCAGTTACATCAGATTTTCCAGAGTTTATTAAAAAAATAATCTCAGAACCTTGCTCTTGAAACTTATCAACGGATTCACTGGGAAGTCTTTTGGTAGAAATATCAATTATATTCTCTAAATGAGCATCATAGACTGCAGTACGCCCCATGGTTCCACCCAAACGAGCTCGGACATCACCGTATTCTTTTAAAAAATTAATTATTTTTAAGGCATAACCAGAATCAACAATAAATGGCCCATGGACCACCACACCAATTTTCATAAGATACTATTTAGCAGATACTATCTTATAATTTGTTGTTACATTGCAAACGGTTTTTTATGATTTGTTAATAATTATTTTTAGAAGATGAGTAAACCTATAAAATTAAAAGCATTATTAATTAATTGAAAAAAAATATAATTTGAATTATTTTTTAAAATCAATCATATCATCCATATCATAAAATATATCGCAGAATGATTTACAGGCCACTTTAAGTTCTTCCTCACCAGCATGAGTTAAAGAATAATTCTTGTTATCATCTACTTTTATTAGGCCATTTTTTCTCAGTTCCTTTAATGCCGGATAAATAGTTCCAGGACTAGGCTTGGTTCCTCTTCTTTTTTCCAGTTCCCTGCTCATTTGGGCCCCATTCATTGAATTTTTACTTAATATCCATAAAATTAAATAGGTCAAATATCCCTTCATCTCACAGCATTTCATATTAGTTGATATGGAAAAACCTTATTAAAATATTTGTTATTCAATATCTGATAACCAATATCGTATAACCGATAATTATAAATAGTATTATCGTATAACCGATACTGTCGAAAGACAAGTGGAGGTTAAAAATATGGAAAATAAAGAATGTAAAATAGTTTGTGGAGATAAAACTGTAGCAAAAATTAAAAAAACTGAAAAAGGAATGGAAATAAAGTGCACTGAAGAAGGAAAAGAAATGTGCAAAGATGTTAAAAAAGGATGCTGTGAATAAGCATCTTTTATTTTTTTATTTTAATCATAAAATTCAGCGTTATTTATAATTAATTAAGGCCAAAAGAAGAGAAGAAGTGTTCCCTCTGGACTGCTAGAAGGTTTTTGATAGGAGTATAAAGATTTTGAATGAGAAAATAGACAAATGAAGTACTAGCTATTAAATATTAAAATTAAATAAAAATAGTTATTTCTTTATCCTTTTCTTAAAAATGGGAGAACCGCAGATTTCACAGTCATCAAATGAATATTCATCCGCATATTCTTTTTTACATCCCTTGCAAACCTTTTTCCATCCATAGATTCTCTGAATTCCTGTAGTTAAAACAGTTTTAAAGGGAATTTCAAGTAATTTAGAAACATTTTGAATGGAATAATCATCAGTGATTAGAATAACACTACCCTGAGCTTTTTTTACGTGTGTGGCCAATGCTAAAAGTTTTTTATCCGTTTTAGAAAGTCTTAAAATATCTCCAGATTGTTTAATAGTGGTTTCCACGTTGGCCATAGATTCGTGGTCAGGCTCAACTATCTTTAGGAGTTCATCTTTTAGGGCATTTTTCATGATCATTTTTGACTGAATATCTTTTAGTTCTTCTGTAACCTCAGAAATAGTGAAATTATTTTTATCCGTTGGCTGGTAGCCCCCAATAAATGCAGAAGCGTCTAAAACTTTAAAATTTTCTTTCATGGTACTCCTCATTATCATTAAAAGTATTAAAACCATTTTTACAAAAACGTTTTAAAACTAGTTATTTATAGAAAAAACCCTCTTTTTTGATTTTTTAATGCATTGAACGGCCCTAAATAGCTTATGGTATATAATCAAAAACTTTTTAAGTGTTAAAAAACATATGTTAATCAAGGGTAGGGTAATGGACTCTCAAACTCATTATAGTTGCTAAAATTAGGATTAGAACCGCCTCCAATCCAATTTTACTCCCTACCCTACTATTACAATCAATATTTTTATTACTTGCTTTTTTGTGAAATATAAGAATAATATAAACCTTTTTATTTGATTTCGAGGGAAAATTTTATTAGATAGTTGTCTATAATTGCTACAGATAATTTAATTAAAATTCTATTTTTAATGATTTTTTTATAATAGGTTTATAATATCTGATTGATGTTTATAATATTAATAGTTCGAATTTAATATTCTATTACCAATTATTAAAATTAATATTATCCGTCTGATTACTTAATAAAATTTAATTAAAAATAATGCATTATCTCCTAATGAGTTCTTTAAAACAGATGATTATTATGAAAAGCCAAAGCATGGAAAGTCACCGGAAAGATGCCCCAAGGGAAATTAAATGTGGAGTTATAACCCTTAGCGATTCTAAATTCGAAGATTATCAAAAAAACAATAAAAGCAGCAGTGATTTGTCTGGCCAGTTACTAGTAGAAAAATTAGAAACCAAATATAATCAAGTTGAGTATGCCATAATCCCTGACGATTCAAAAATGCTTTTAGACACCATTGAAAAAATGATATGCACTAAAAATATTGATGTGATTATTACCACCGGCGGTACAGGTATTGGAATCCGAGACATAACTGTGGAAACTTTAAAAGACATATTTGAGAAAGAACTAAGTGGTTTTGGTGAAATTTTTAGATTAGAGTCATATAAAGAACTGGGCGCTGGAGCCATACTCAGTCGGGCCACTGCCGGAGTTTACAAAAATTCAATTATAATTGCAATGCCCGGATCGCCAAATGCTGTTAAATTAGGTATTGATATAATTTTTAATGAATTAGGACATCTAGCTCGGCATTTAAAAGAATAAAAAGAATCTGAAATAAAAATTAAAAAATAAATATAATTCATTTTAAAAATTTTAATAAATTAGATTACTATACAGATTATTTCATAAATTCTTCAATAGAGATTAAAGGTTCTAATTTAGTTCCTTTTTTATTGAAATTATCCTGAGCACCTTCACACCGGTCAACAACCACAAAAGCTCTTTTTACAAATCCACCATTACCTTCAATTGCATCTATGGCCTTTAAAAGAGAGTTCCCAGTGGTGGTAACATCTTCCACAACAATAACATTGTCGTTTTCCCTCAAGTCACCTTCAATTAACTTTGAAGTTCCATAACCCTTTTTCTCTTTTCTAATCATAAGAAGAGGGATTTTAGAATGTAATGATACAGCCGTAGCTATAGGAACCGCGCCTAAAGCTGGCCCAGCTATTTTATCAATATTATCCTTTTCAATTTTAGAAGTTATAATTTCTGCAATGGTTTGGAGAATTTCTGGATCAGTGATGGCCCTTTTCATATCCACATAGTAATCACTCTCTTTTCCAGAGGATAAAATGAACTTCCCAAATTTAATTACCTGATTTTTCTCCAGCAAGTCCATTAAATGACTTTTCTGCTTACTTTGTTCTTGCATGATTTACAGACTCCTTTCGGCGTATAATAACAATCAGAACATACTATTGCTCCACAAAGAGAGCAAGTATTCATTCTTCCTGCTTTGCCACATAAACTACATATTCCAACTACTTGCACCAAAAACACCCCTACAGATATAATTTGAATACTGGAAAATAATTAAAAAATATGTAAAATAAAAAACTAGAATATTAATAATTTAATTATAATAAGCCTAGTAACACAAAATATTCAAGTTTTACTAATTAATAAAACTAATTAAATGAAATAAAGAGTAATTGGAAAAATTAGGAAAATTATTCCACTCCACTTTTAAGTAGAACTTTATCTCCAATTTTTTTTACCATATCAAAAGGAACAATGGTCTCCCCTTTAGACAATCCTAGTCCTTCTGAAATTCCACCCTTGCTTAAAACAAGTGCTTCGATTTTTCTTGTCTCCGGATCTGTTTCCACGTCTTTTACTTTACCAATAATCGCTGCAGAACTGTCCAAGACCTCTTTACCAACAATTTCTTCCACAATCCTCATATTATCACCATTAGCTTATTTGTATGGCAAATTATTTAAATATATTTAATTTATCCTACCAGCAAAAAAATTGAAAAAAAATTGAAATTTCGTTTATTAAAAAATAATATTAAATTTTTAATATAAATTAAAAATCAATTAAAAAAATAAGTGAATTGAATGGTTACATTCCTTCAAAACACTTGTCTATATGTTCTTTAGCCATAGGTTTGGTTAATAATGTTACTGCTACCGTAATAATAGCTGCTATAGGAAGTCCCAATACAATAGGATCAATAACATTCCATGGCATTCCCGTAATCAGTGTAGCTTTTCCAAACAGGAAATTACACAATCCAAGAGATACTGCAGACTTTTTGTAAACAAATAGCAACCAGAATACGCTTACAATAGTTCCACCAAGCATTCCAGCAATTACACCAGTAGTTGTGGCTCTTTTCCAGTATACAGCACAAACATACATGCTTAAGAATGCTCCAGCAGTGAGTGAGAACCAAAGTGCAGTTCCTACAGCAACAATATTTGCTGGAAGAGTGAATCCTAGAATTACTGCCAAAATAACAGCGATTACAATTCCTCCTCGAGCTATTACAACAGTAGAAGCTCCACCGGTCTTTTTGGAAAGAGTTTCATAAACATCCCTACCTAAAGCAGTTCCCTGAACGTGGAACTGAGCAGAAAGTGTGGACATGGCTGCAGAGATCAAAGTAATCATGAAAATGTAGGCAAACCATAAAGGCATAGCCGTAGCAATGAATAAAGGAACTATTTTATCTGCATTTCCTAATGCTGCAGCAATAGCTATTTGGCCCGTTTGTTGATAGAAGTACACATTGGATAATGCTCCTACAATGAATGCAGTTCCAGTCATTAATGCAATGAATACACCACCAATTAATACTGCCCTGTTTAATTCCTTGTTAGATTTAACAGTCATAAAACGAACAATGAGCTGTGGTTGAGATAAAACACCGATTCCAACCCCTAAAATTAGGGTAGATACCAAGGTCCACCAGAATGGACTTCCAAACGATGGAATAGATGTCCATCCCGTTGCCCCCGTGGCTGCCGCAGCTTGAGGGACTAAATTAGACATGTTAGTTAAGGCCTGATTGGCTTCTGTAACTCCACCTAGCAAGTAGTAAATTCCAAATAAGAGGAATAGCATCCCAAAGAACATAATAGTTCCCTGAACTGCGTCGGTGTACATAACACCCTTAATTCCTCCAAATATCACGTAAAGGGCTACAATTAAGGCCAACCCAACCAGCGCTATGGAATAATCAATGTTCAAAGTGGTTTCTACAAAACGAGCCATGCCAATTAGTACTGCTGCAGCATATAAGGGCATTCCCAAGAATATAACCAGCCCACTAAAGTACTGTATGAATTTACTGTCAAATCTTCGGGATAAAAGCTCAGGAAAGGTTAGGGCCTTTAAATTGTGTCCCATTTTTCTGGTTTTCTTTCCAAAGAAGACAAATGCGATGAATATTCCCACTAAAATATTCAAAACAGTGAGCCAAAGAAGGCCCATTCCATAAACACCCGCCATTCCTCCAAAACCAACAATAGCTGCGGTACTAATAAATGTGGCACCGTAACTCATGGCCATGATGTAGGGATGGGTTGTACGACCAGCTACCATGAAGTCTTCTGCGGTGTTAGTTCGCTTCCACGCCACGTATCCGGTGTAACCTATTATAATGATGTATGCTAACACGATAATTGATAACAATAGTACATCCATATGATCACAATCCATTATATTAATAAATCAGATTTATAATTAAATTAATTAATTCAATTTGCTGAAAATGATAAATGATG
>DAWK01000009.1 GCA_002509745.1 Methanobacteriaceae archaeon UBA349
ATCGAAAATCTCATGAAGCCAAAAAAGCAGGTGCGCTATTAATCTCTCGTTTTTTTATGAATGATAAATATCCTGACCGAAAAAGTAAGGATTTCTGGGAAAGGGTGACTTTCCCATTTTTATATACTAACATCATCTCTGCACTGGATTCCTTGTATTATTTAGGTTTTAATAAAAATAATCCTGAGATTATAATGGCACTGGAATTTTTAAGACAAAAACAAAAAGAAGCCGGTGATTTTGATTTAAAAATTACACGTGGTAATGATAAAGATTTAAATTACTGGATCCTTATAGCTATTTGCAGGTTGTTTAAGAGATATTTAACACCATCCGCAGAATAATACCAGTAAAAGTAATGCAAATAATAAGACCGTTTTTTAGTTGATTAATCAAAATAGTAGTCTTATTAAAAATTTAGAAAATTAGAAACTTATCATATCTAGAATATTATAAGTATGTTGCCTGCATTTTATACTATTCGGTACTGATCTTTTCCAATTTCTCCTGAAGTAATCACTGGCCCCTAAATTCAGTGACACAACAATGAGAAAATTATTACTTTTTCAGTAAATAGTATATTTTTTATTATATATACTCCTATCTGCATATGATACTGATAATATCCCCATCTTCCAATTCATGGTCACTGGCCACCCGCATATTCTTAAGGGCATCCACAGCATGCAAAAATTTCTCACCCTTCAGAAATCGTGAAATAGAAGGTTGAACCATTTCCTAATTCAGATTCCGCCCATATCTGTCCACCGTGTTGATAAACAATTTTTTGTGCAATTGCAAGCCCTATTCCAGTCCCTTCATATTCATCATTTCTATGAAGGCGTTGGAATATGGTGAAAATACGATTTATATGTTCTGAATCCATTCCAATACCGTTATCGTTTACAGAGAACAAGTATTGATCTTTTTCTTTCAGTGCAGATATATGAATTTGTGGATCGTCTTGACTTCGGTATTTAATAGCATTTCCAATGAGGTTTTGGAATAATTGAATTAACAATTGCTTATTTCCATTTACAACAGGTAAAGTGTCATAGGTGATAATTGCATTATTTTCTTTGATTGGAACCATTAAGCTAATTAAAGCCTCATTTAAAACATTTTCAAGTTTTATAGAGCTAAATTCCATTTTATTGTTAGTAACTTTAGAATATTCAATAAGATCATTGATCATGTTGTCCAGACGTTTAGCTCCATCAACAGCAAATTCAATGAAAGTATTAGCTTCTTGATCCAAGTTATCTTTATAACGTTTTTCAAGTAATTGTAAAAAGCTGGCAATCATTCTTAAAGGTTCCCTCAAATCATGGGATGCCACATATGCAAAATGTTTTAGATCCTCATTGGATCTTTCAAGATCCAGAGTACGTTTTTCTATTTCGTCATATGCTTTTTTAAGCTCTTCATGATGTTTTTGATCGCTTAAATCTGTTATAACTACATATTTTACATTTAGCCTTTTTAAATTATTAATTGAAATATATACTGGTATAACAGATCCCTCTACTGATTTTATACTGATTTCACCACTACTGCTTGTCTCCAAACCCTGATCAAAAATAGTTTGATATTTTTCTAGATCCTTAGGGATTATAAAATCGTTTATACTTAGCCCTATTATTTCATTCATATCTATCTGAAGCATGGAGGCTAATTTTGTATTACTGTATAAAATAATACCATCATAAGTTAATGTAGCCACTCCTTCGTTCATTTCCTGAACCAAATTTCTGTAAAGTGAATCAGCGCTTTCCAGTGTGTAAACCTTTGATCCATCAGACCCATTAGGAGCAACTATTGCATCAATATCGCCATTTTGAATGGCAGTTAAAGTTTGTTCTGCTTCATCCAATCTAGATTGTAATTCTAATATCAATTCATCCTTTTGTTCTGATTTATAGTGTTTATCTGACATAAATAAATCACTTTTTAAGGGATTTTCTAATATCCAATCCTACTAATAATTTTTCTTTATCTGATAAATCTCCTACAAATCTTCGAACGGGAAGAGGTAATTCTTTAATTAGCGTTGGGGCCGCTAATATTCTACCCTCTTTGGCAAATATTGGTTGTTGATAAATATCTATGACTTCTATTTCACATTCAGCATTAATATGTTCATCACATAATTCTCTTAAATTTTCGATGGCTTTTTTGGATTTGGGGTTGATACCGGCAATAAAAAGACGCATTACAAATTTTTCACTTTTTTTAGAATTTTTTAGAGATTCTTCAAATTCATCGAATTTGTTTGATTTTTCATCCATTATTTAACCCCTAAATTTGCATCATGGTTTTCATTTAACAGGTTTTATATCTAGCCCTATCAGTACCTTTTCATCTTGAGCTAGAGTTCCTATTATCTTCTTTATAGGTTCTGGAAGCTTTCGAACTAAGGTGGGAATAGCTAAAATCTGGTCCTCTTTAGCCAATTCTGGTTTTTCTAAAAGATCTATTATTTCAATTATATACTTATCTTTTAGATGTGTTTCACAGATTTCTTTAAGGTTTACAAAGGCTTATTGATTTAGGAGTTTGGCCAGCTACATAAAGTCGTAAATTCCAAATTTCAGTACTTTTTGGAGTTCCTTGATTATTATTTGATCTTGAATCGCCAGTCACAAATAAAGCACCTCTGTTATTTATCACCATTGGCATGTCGTATTTTTGATATTATGTTCCGTTCATATTCAATGGATTCTTCATTTAATTTTTTCTGTTCAATAATCTGTTCTAGTTCAAGTTTTTCTGCTTCCAATTGAGTATTGAGTTCTTTTATTTGTGCTTCTATGGACCTGCGTTTTTGTTTGAATTCTCTTTGTTTTCTTTCAATTTCTTGTTCGCTTGCTAATTTTTCAGCCTTCTCTTTAGATATTTGGGATAATCTAGCTGCACCTGTGAGCATTCCACTTGGTCCTAGATAAATATCAATTAATTTTATTCCGCTATTGGTTAGTTTGAATTCTCTAACCTGGTTAGAGTGATACATTCCACGGGCCTTTATGATTTCTATGGTTCGGTTTCTTTCTCCATTGGTTTCTATTGATTTTAGATCTATCCATGTGTCCATTAAGGATGATACACCAATGTCAGTTTCGATATGACCCCTGGTTAATGATGTAGATAGTGTAGTTATTAGCCTGTTTTTAAGGTAGTCTAATACACGTGTTAGCATTGATTTAACTTCTTCAGCTGTTCCAACTGTTATTAGGTTAGATATTGGATCGAAGATTACTACATCTGGTTGAAATTCTTTAACTATTTTATTTATATTAACCAGGTGTGTTTCTAATCCATAGAGTGTTGGTCTTGTTGCATGGAATCTCAAAAGTCCTTTTTCTACCCCGGTTTGTAGATCTATGTTTATTGAATTCATGTTTCTGATTATTTGTTGTGGTGATTCTTCAAATGCAAAATAAAGGCATTTATCCCCATTTTTACACACATTAGCTGCAATATTTGCGGCCATACTGCTTTTTCCAGTTCCTGAAGCTCCTGAAACTAATATACTACTTCCTTTATAGAATCCTTTACCACCGAACATGGTATCTAATCGTTCAATACCAGTAGATATATGCTGAGTAGATACTTCATGTTCTAATTGTAATGATGTGGCTGGAAGTACTGAAATGCCATCATCATCTATTAAAAAGGGATATAGATTGGATCCATGCGAAGATCCCCTATATTTTATTATCCTAAGATTTCGTGTTGAAATCCTATCTATAACAGAATTATCAAGCAATATAACACAATCTGCTACATATTCTTCTAATCCATACCTGGTGAGAGTATTTTCACCTCTTTCACCAGTTATAATAGCTGTTAGTCCCCTGGATTTTAACCAGTGAAATAGTCTCTGAAGTTCAGCTCTTAAAATAAATTCATTAGGCAAACCTGAAAAAATAGCTTCAATAGTATCTAATACAATTCTTTTAGCGCCAATTTGTTCAATAGCATATGCCAATCTTATAAACAATCCTTCAAGATCGAATTCGCCAGTTTCTTCAATTTTAGAAAGTTCCATTTGAATATGTTCTACAGCGAATTTTTTCTCTTCTTCCAGTGTTTTTAGGTCCAATCCCAGTGACGCAAAGTTTTTTTCAAGTTCTTCTTGAGTTTCTTCAAAGGATACAAAAAGTCCCGGCTCATTATTTTTTACACCGTTTACCAAGAATTGCATGGCAAACATGGTTTTACCACAACCTGCCGCACCACAGATCAATGTCGGTCTGCCCTTGGGTAGTCCCCCTTTTGTTATCTCATCTAATCCCCGTATACCAGTAGAAGACTTTTCTAATGCTATTTTATTTGAATTATTAACCATAACCCACCTTAATTGATTAATTTTCCGAAAATTTTTAATTAAAATTATCTAAGAAATATATATTAATTTATAAATAAATATTTTACTATTTTAATAAAAAAAAAGTGTATGTATTTACTTTGAAATTCATCCCATATTATTGGGTCATGATTGAACCACTGACGTAGATTATTAGAAGGTGCAATGTCTTTCATCCATAAATCGAATTTTGCATTCACTTTTGATATCCCACGAGCCATAATCTATCTACCAGAATCCTAAAGCCATCCTTTTCATCTGCTGGTTGGTATGCTCTTTTGATTTTTATCATGTTACCATCCCATTCTTGGCAAATCTTTTACAAATCTTTTTTAAAAAAGGATATATTTTTAAATGGATCCTTCAACTCCTTCTTGTATCTAGATATATTATGAAGTTTATCATTAATAATTTGTTCGTTTGGAAAAGAACAATAATAGATTTAAATTCATTCATTTAAAGTTTATAATAATAATTAAAATAGAGCTCATACAATCTGAAATACTAAAATATCTTTATTTACAGATTAACATTATTTTTCAGATGGAATTATTTAATCTTAATTTGAAAAATTTTGTTATAGAATAATAAATGTAGTTTCTCAATTATTCAGATATCAGAAGGTTTTTTGACCTTAATCTAAAAAATAAAAAATAATAGAATGTGGATAATCATAAAGGTATGTATTAGGATTCTTAAATTCAAACGTTAGCGAGTTTTTAACTAAAATTCTCAATCCGACGATTAGTCTTGTCACGGGTAATGTGTTAAATTTACCCATTATAATCTCAGAATTTCATATTGAAGACGTTAATCGCTTAGTTGAAGAAAACATCTCTTCTTTAAAAGAAGATTGGGACAGCTATGAAACTTCATATGATTTTAAATCTCATAATTTTTTAATTTATTCAAAAAACTTTGATTTATATACAATTGAAAAGAATTTTTTGAAAATAAAACTTAATTATGAAACTCAAATCCAAACTTATAAATCAAATCTTTTAAAGCTAAATGACATTTTTATTCATTTATATGGAATGGAAAATATTTTAGAAAATTTAACTCCAGACAATCAAATAGAATTAAAAAATAAAAATCATTCTAATGAATGTAAATCCTTAATTTCTTATGCAGTAGGTTGTATGTTAGGCCGTTACTCCCTTGATGAAGAAGGTTTAATCTTTGCAGGAGGCCAATGGGATCCATCTAAATATAGTAAATTCATCCCAGATGATGATAACATCATCCCTATTCTAGATACTGAATACTTTGAAGATGATATTGTAGGCCGATTCGTGGAATTTGTCAAAGTTACCTTTGGACAGGAATCCTTAGAAGAAAATCTGGACTTCATTGCTCAGGCCCTTAAAAAGAAAGGAACTACTAGTAGAGAAGTTATAAGGAACTATTTCTTAACAGATTTCTACAAGGACCATGTTAAGACTTATAAAAAGCATCCTATTTACTGGTTATTTGATAGTGGGAAAAATAACGGGTTTAAAGCATTAATCTATATGCATCGTTACGAACCAGACTTAGTGGCCCGGGTTAGAACTGATTATTTACATAAAACTCAAAAAGCATTGGAAACAGCCATTGCTCATAATGATAGAATCATCGATAGTTCGACTAGTGCCTCTGAGAAAGCTAAAGCTGTGAAGGCTAAAAATAATTTAGTTAAACAACTAGAAGAAACCAGAAAATATGATGAAGCACTGGCACATATAGCCAACCAAAAAATACCAATCGACTTGGATGATGGTGTGAAAGTAAACTATGCTAAATTCCAAGGTGTGGAAATAAGTAGAGAAGGGCAAAAAGCTACTAAAATAGATCTACTTAAAAAGATTTAATTTTATTTTAAATTGTAAGGGTGGGATTAAAACTTTAGGAAAAAAACTTTCAAAACATTTATTTCAGATTAGTTTACTATCTAATGAACCAATGTGTTTTATAGTATGAATGACTTAATTATGTATTGAGAGTATATGGAAATAAATCATTATAATATGATGAAAATAAAGGTATCTTTATATGTAAGGTAATGACTACCTTTACATACATATAGAATTATTAAATTCAAAGAATGTGATGAATATGATGAGATATGATACATATTTAAAACCATTAGATAAAGAGGTTCCATACATTGGAACTGCACATAGCATTTCTTCAGAGGAATATGAAGAAGAATATGAAGAAGAATAATTTTATTTTTTATTTAATTTGTTTACCTATTTAATATCAATTTATATATCTCCTATTACCAACTATTTTTAATACAGGAGATATACATGGTAAGAATAAAACAAACATGGTGGCATATTGAAGATGCTATTAAACCCGTGCCTGGTCAAACTTTTCGACAAGTTATGGACATATATACTAATAAATCGTCCATTATAATAAAATTAAATCCTCCTTTTATTAAATTAAAGATAAGGCGAAAAGACACTGGCCAAGAAATACCATTTATCACCGATGAAGAGGGTATAAAATTAAATCTAAATAAATCTTCTAGTTGGCCCAGTTCAGGTAATAGTCCTTTTGAAAAGCATATTAAATTAGAAATAGAATATACTGATGTAGGATTTAAACCAAAATCAAAATTTCCATTTGGATATAAAAGTAGTTTCCGTATTGACGGTTTTACACAACCTGAATTTTCAATAACAATTCCAAGAGGGATGAAACTAGTTTCAAAAGGGAATAATACTAAAATCAGAATGAATTGGATACCTAAAGTTAAAAAACACGGTAAAAAACAAAAGAAAATCATTAAACCGTTAAAGTTTCATGATACCATCTATATTAACCAAGAGGATGGTAAAAGAACTTATAACTTTCTTATCGATTCCCAAAGTTACGATAAAATTATAGAAACACCAAATAAATATAATCTAAGTTTTGGAATACAATACCGTGTTATAAACCAATTTAGATTCTTACTTATACCTGGAATCGCTATTCTGCTAATTTTCTTAGGAATTTTAGAATTTAATAATGCCTTGAACAGTTTAAATATAAAACCTATAAATAATACTGGTTCGTTCACAGTTCAATTAACTTATATTGTAATACTTATTTCATTTACTACATTTTATCTAAATTTACTCAGAGAAAGGTATGAAATACCGTTTAATAATTTTATAATGGTAAGTATACCTGCAGTAACGCCATTTTTATTATTTAGCCCTCAGATAATAATGTTCTGGGAGAATACTATTCTTCCAAGTACAATATCATTATTTATTTTTATTTATTCCAACACTTTAATGGCATTTAAAGTGTTGCTTTAATTTTTGCGAACACGAAAAGAATATCTAACTTATTAATGTTATAAATCATATTATTTTATTCTTCAATCTTGTAAATTTAATCTATAAATAATAAATTATTTGATCTATATTTCTTATAGTAGTACTGGAAATAGTGTAATATAATATTTGAGGCTAGATAACAAACGTTTTTTGTATTTCTCTTTTTTAAAAATAATATAAATGTTTAGGTAATTTAAATTATTTGGCACGCAAGCGGGATAAATAAAATGTTTCTATCCCGGTTTAATTTTTTTTAATCCACTATGAAATTAAAATATCTACTTATTCAAATTTCCAATTTTACAACTAGTGCTGAATGGTCTGAAATCTTAGATTTTCTAAGTTCATGGTCATGGAAAACCGAAACCTCTTTTAAAATAGTAGAAAGGTGTGGGGAAACAAAGGCATAGTCTAATCGGAACCCAGTTCCATCATGATAAAACCAAGTAAATCTATCATAATCGTCTGTTGGGGCGTATTTCCATAGATCAGTGTATCCTAATTCTTCTAATTTAAAGGATAGGGGGTCGATTGAAGAAGAGTAGGAATGATTAGATTCAGAAGATATTATTTCATTTGCTATTCTAAAAATGGAGTATCTATTCTTATATGTGTTGCTGAAATTAAAGGTAAAAATGGTTGAAAAACTGGCCAATAATGGGATCCCTTACAAATCGGAATCGGAAGCAATGCAGAATATGTAGAAAATACTAAAATAAAAAAATAAAAAGATTGGAATTAATAATATTTAGCTAATACCATAATAATATTGATCTTCTTCTTCGTAAACTATTCTTTTCGCCTTCATACGGGCATAAGGTAATGAAGATTCTTCGATGGAGGCAAATTCACCATTTTTTGTACGTTTCAAGAATGTTATTAAAACTTCATCTTTTACCATATTATCACCATTTACATGACCATTTTTTTTCCAGTCTTAGTTTCTATTTCGTTTTTTATACCATTTAAATCCATAGTATATCCACATTTACACTTAAGTTTATTATCTTTAGGAAATGGAAGAATTCCTTTCTTTTTGAAATCTTCATCTATTTTGGGATCATTAACAAATTTAAAGTAAAATTCATGTTTTTCACCACATTGTTTGCATTTTACACCAATTTTTCCAGATTCTGCACTTTTTACTTGCATATCTTGTGATGAACTTTTATCTACTGCATTTTTTAGTATTTTATCATTTTCAGTAGCAAATATTTTATATGTGCTAGTAGATGAAAACATTAAGCGTATAACCGTTTGAATTTTGTATATAATACTTGATAATATTGGATCTTTGTCTGCTTCTTGAATTTGTAACCCGATATCTTCTAAATCTTGAATTTTTAAGGATCTTCCATGACTTTTCCATTTATTATGGTTGGTTAATGCTTGAGCAATTTCCTCTGCGCGGTTTTTCCTCATCTTAGTAGTTACTTCTTTTTTCGTTGTACCAGTTATTGTCCAATTTTTAAATTTGTATTTTTCAAGCCATTCTGTAACCATAACTTCAGCAAATGTTAAAGAATTATTGACACCTTCTAATTCTCCAGGACTGATCTGTGCTATCATTGTAGCATCGAAAGGGTTTAAAGCTTTTTTTGTCTCTGCTTCTTCTCTCTTTTCTTTAACCCATTCCATATAATCATACGCTGAAATGACAGTTCTTCCTATCTTTACTTGTGCATCAATGGGACCTAGACTTCCATTTCTGGTCATGATAATTTCATCCCCTGAAAGAACTAAAATTGTTCCTGCACTTTTGGCTTCTCCTGCAACGACGAAAGATATTTCATTAAATTCTTCTCTTGTAAATTTGGCTATTTCTTCAGCAGCTTCTCCACTACCGCCAGGTGTTTCAATATAAAAATCAAGATTCCCGGCTTCATTTCCCAATAACATATCGTATATAATTTGATAATCATCCATTGTCAATGAAATATCTGGAATGGATTTCCTTGAACTAGCGTACACAAATAAAAAAGTATCCCGTTCTTTGTTATAGTCATTATATTGTTTTATCAATGACATTAACTCAGTTTCTAAATTCATCCCTTCTTTAATTTTTTTAATGTACTCACTCATTAACCCCATTAAAAACCACCCATTATTTATTATTAAAATTCAATTAGGTATTCAATAATATAAATCTACTTATTTTTTTGTTTAATAGGTATAGGTGTGAATTAATTTGTTTTAATGTTAAATCGGGGTTTTAGAGAATGGGCTTGCACATTAGGCATAGATTATTATAAAGATTAATATTTAGAGGAATTTGAACCTACAAAAATGAATTATTGAAAAAAATTTAAAATTAATATATTATTTTAGAAAAACAAAAGGATACTTACCAAATTATAAATGTATGTTGCCTGCATACTAACTCGTCTGGTTCATAGGTAGATAACCCTTCCCTCCCCGAGCAACCCTCGAAGCAGGCAGTCTGTCCAATGCTGGGTTTCTTCTATTCATACTGGGCTATCGCCCTGTCTTAAAAGGACCATAGGCATCAGTCGTAAAGATATGACATTAATATATTGATTAATACAGTATTTAACTTTTGTTT
>DAWK01000067.1 GCA_002509745.1 Methanobacteriaceae archaeon UBA349
GCCGACGGCATTATCGGATCGTTCGTCGACATCACGGAACGCAACCAGGTTCAGCATTTTTAAGAGTTATACCTTTTTTCATCAGGTCCAAAATACGCTGCGACCCGGATTCAACCCCATAATATATGGTTTTCATTCCTGAACTTTTTAAATTCTGAAGAAGACCTGAATCTACCCGGTCAACCCGTGATGATGCTACAAAACTCACATCCAGGCCTCTGGTTTTAATTTCATCTGCAATATCATTGGCCCGTCTTTTATTCAACATGAATGTGTCGTCCATGAATCCAAAATCCCTTATCTGGTATTTATCTATTAATTCTTCAATTTCATCCACTACATTATCAGGACTGCGCGATCTGAACTTTTTACCCATAATAAGTGATGATGAACAGTAGTTGCAGGAATATACACAACCTCTACTGGTTATTATTCCACCAGTTTGCTCTTTGGAAGCAGCATAAGATTCAAATGGAACCAGATGTCTAGCAGGAAAAGGTAAAGAATCAAGGTCTTTTATTAAAGGTCTTTCAGGAGTAGATTTTATATTTCCAGTTTTTTGGTCTCTGTAAAAAATTCCTGGAACATTATCCATTTGTGGAACTTCCTGAAATGTTTCATTTAGAATATCCACCATGGTCTCTTCACCCTCACCCCTAACTATTACATCAAGGCCTTCAGAACTATTTAATGTTTCAAGTGGCATAAAAGTAGCATGAGGGCCACCAATTACAGTTAAAGATTCAGGTAGTATTTTTTTAATCATTTCCACATATTTCAATGCACTTTTTATGGTGGAGGTAGTGGCCGTAACCCCAACTAATTGTGGATTAAGCTTTTCGGCCATCTCAGAAACCTTTTCATAGCCCATCTGAAGTAGGTCATCATCTACTATTTTTACGCAATAAGATTCCTTCTCCAGTGACGAGGCCAGGTACATGAGATTCATAGGCGGAGCTATAAATCCCAGTGCATTTTTCAATGCATTCTCATCATAAGGATTTATTAACATTGCATCAATGTTTTTATTCATGTTTTACCTTTTTTGAGTTGATTAAACTATTAATAAGAGTTAATATTAGTAATTGATTAACACCAGTTTATTATCTATTTTTTTCATGATGAATACTGCATACTGGCAGTAATCATCATAATATCCCTAAAAACCTTAAAACAACTACAATAATGATTATAACAATAATATAGTATAATATACTATTCATACTATCACTCCTTTAAATCTTAATAGTGTTTTCAGTCTCTCCATTTTTTGTTACTATAGTCTTGATGACGTTGATTCCTTTCATCAGAATCTTCATCTCCATTCCTATATCTTCGATTTCGGTGATTGAATCTTGATATTAGAGATCCCACCACGGCACCTATGGCACCCACAGCTATAACCATAATTATCTCGGGTGGTGTGTTTAAGGGAACATAATTAGACAACTGTGCAGAAAATGCCGCGATTTGGCCTTTGAATAAACTCAATAACCACAAGATAATTGCCCCCGCAACACCCATAAGTGCCCCATTAATCATTCCATCAAAAATATCACCATATGAAATGTAACCCACAATTATACCTGCAATTAAAAAACCAAATAGAGCCACCGGCAATCCCATAACCGATCCAATTCCTAGAATTGCTAAAACTACTGTAAATATAATTGCTAAAATAAACCCTTCAACCACAACCGCAATACTGGCCATTTAATATCCTCCTATTTAAAAAAAAATATTATTTAATCATTTATGTAATATCCCCAATATTTCACACATTTATTAATTAATATTAATTTTATGTACTTCTTGTTGTATTTTTGGTAGTTTAATGGTTAAAACCGAGTCTATAAAGTTAGCTGATGCTTCTTTAACTTTTATTTCTGAAGGAAGTTTAATGGTTCTTTTTGTTTCGCCGTAACTTCTCTCTTTTTGAATGAAATTAACGTCTTCCCCTTCCATTTCCTCTTCGAACTTTACTAGAATATCTATTCTTTCACCGGCAATTCCAATATCAATATCGTCCTTTTTTACACCAGGAATGTCAATTTTTAAAATTATATTCTCAGTGGTTTCAATAACGTCCAATGATGGTTTGGGGGATGATTTGTAATCAGATAGAGTTTTTCCAACTTCACTTTGTTTAGATTTAATAGTATTCATTATGTCATTTAACAAGTTTTCAGTCTGGTTTTTCTTTTTTTCAACTTCTTCTTGCAAATCTTCCGATTTATCCTTATTATCTTCTTTTATTTCGTTTATTTTATTGATCACATCATCTTTCGTATCTGATGCACTAGATTTTATATCATCCACTTTATTTTTGGTATCCTTTTGGAGTTTATCAGACTTTTCTTTGGTATCTTCACTAATTTCGTTTATTTTATTGCTTACGTCATCTTTCGTATCTGATGCACTAGATTTTATATCGTCCACTTTTTCATTCACATCTTTTTTATTAACCATAATAATCACTCCAAATTTTGATATTAATAAATTCCAATTGACAAATTATTCCGTCTTGAAAACTCTTCCTTTTATTAAAACTGTATCTCCAATAACTTCAATCATTTCATAGGGTACTATTTTTTTATCACCTAGACCAATCTTAGCAGATATTCCTGCTTCTTGTAAAATAATAGATTTCACTTTGTTTGTTGCAAAATCCCATTCTATATCTTTTACAATTCCTACTTGATCTCCGGATTCGTCAATTACAGATTTACCAGCCAATTCATCAACAATTTTCATATTTTCACCTTTGATTTTCTGGTTACTTTTGCAGTACCTTTGACTATTGTTATATTTTTATAACCGTGATAATTCTATAAATTTTAAAGAATATGTCAATAATGCAGTTATAAACGCATTTAATCAATTTTTGGGGAATAATAACTTAGTTAGTGATTAATATAAACAATAGAATACAATCTATACTATAAAACATGAATTGAATAATGATAATTATTAAAAGGATTTTTATGGTTAAAATTATAATATTACGAGATTTCCTTAAATTTTAAAACCATGATATTATATTTTGTTGAACAATCTCCTATCAATATATTGTTCTTACTAGTTATTAAGTATTTTTAAAAAAAACATAAAAATATATTTAATTAAAATCAGTAAAATTATAAACCTTTTTAAGATCCTTTTCTAAGAAGTATGGTTCAAATCCTTCTTTTAGATTATAAATAGCTACTTTAGCAGTACTGCCCTGATTTACAACATGAAATGATGGACAGAAAACCACAAAAGTATTTTTTTCTTCGGTAATAAAAACAGGAATATTCATTTTTTGATTATCAACCATAATAAGATACTCCTATGCCGTACAATTTGCATATCTATAATATTAATATATTCCTTTTATTAGATTAAGGTTATTAAAAATAAAAAAGAAAAACTTATTGTTGTTGTTTTTCTTTTGCTCTTTGTTTTGAACTTTTTTAGTTACTTTTAATTTAGCTTTTTTGTACTCATTTTATAGAGTTACGGTTGTATTATTGTTGGTATAGTTAACGTATCATTGGCAATTGGTGAATTGGTANNAAACAAATTAGTGATTTTAACTAAAATTAAAGGTTTATTTTACAAATAAAAACATTTTAATTCTATTTAAAAAAAGAAAAAGTATATTATTTTTTACTACTTACCCATCCACATACTCATGAATAATGCCAGTATAAGGCTTATTAATGGTATTCATATATTTAATTTATTACTATAATTTCACAGCAGATTAAAAAAAGAAAAGAAAAAAATAGGGTATATATTATTTAAAAAGATAAGTTAAAGGCATTTTATCTTCTTGTTTTGAATTTGAAGGTGTATACTTTGGCCATGTTGTTTCCTGTTAGATCACTTATGGCTGCTGCGGGTATGTAAACTGAGTACCAGGTATTATAATACCTTTTGAAAATCATTTTGAGATTTAATTTATTTCCGCTGATTAATTTTTTGATTGATACTTTTTTACCTGTTTTCAAGTTTTTAATGTATACTTTAGACCAGTTGATACTTGTTTTAATGTTTTTACTGAATTTTATAACAATAGTTGAAGTTGTAGAAAACCTCGTAGCCTTATTGGTGGGAGTTGTAACTGTTACCTTGGGAGCTGTTTTATCAATCACATACTTTTCAGTGTAAACTGGTGAAGATGTACCATCACTACCCACCGCAATGAACTTCAAAGTAGTACTAGAGGATATGGTCAAGTAACCAGTGTATTTAGTACTAGCATTGGTTGGTGTGGACCCATTCCTTGTGTAATAAATGTTCCCAGGTTTATTCATAGACAGGTAAACATTTTTATTTACATTGTATAACCCACCTTTGATACTGGCCTTGGCCGTTGTTGGGGTATTCGATTGAATAGTTACATTGGTGTTCACGGTTTGACTATCAGACACTGCATTAACATGAGCTATTCCAGCAGCCTCATCAGCAGTTAAAGTAGCAGTTGCTGTTCCATTAATGGTTTCTTTGTTTATTGTTTTAGATCCCACACTTCCTAGATCAGTATTGAAGGTTACTGGTGTTTTGTCAGGTATATGGCCATCAATTGGATCTAAAGGAGTAAACGTAGTCCCATCAAAGGCATTATTGAAACTAACAGTTAGATTAGAAACCTCACCCTGCTTGATAGTATTAGGATTCGCCTGGAGAGTCATGTATA
>DAWK01000023.1 GCA_002509745.1 Methanobacteriaceae archaeon UBA349
AATGGAAAGACATTATTAAAATTGGCCGGACCCATATGCAGGATGCTACTCCCATGACATTAGGCCAGGAATTTTCAGGCTATGTAGGCATGTTAGATGATAATTTAAAGCGTTTAGATGATTCATTAAGTGATATTTATAAATTGGCATTAGGAGGTACTGCAATAGGTACTGGTATTAATGCTTCTCCGGAATTTGGTGAACAATCTGCTCAAGAAATTGCTAAATTAACTGGTTTGCCCTTTGTAACCGCACCTAACAAATTCACTGTACATGGATCACATGACGGCCTGATTGCAGTCAGCGGATGCCTTAAAACTTTGGCAGCTTCACTGTACAAAATTTCCAATGATATTAGAATGCTAAGTTGTGGTCCTCGCTGTGGTTTTCATGAGTTAGATATTCCATCCAACGAGCCAGGGTCATCAATAATGCCTGGAAAAATTAATCCAACACAGTGCGAGGCCTTGGCCATGATTTCTGTTCAGGTTATAGCCAATGATCTGGCCGTGACTCTGGGCGGGGCCGGAGGATATTTGGAGATGAATGTTTACAAACCACTCCTCATCTACAATATAATGCAATCTATTAGAATAATGGGGGATGGATGCCATAATTTCAGGAAATTTTTAGTAGAAGGCCTGAAGGCAAATGAAGAACAGATTAAGTACTTCTTAGAAAGATCTTTAATGTTAGTAACTGCGTTAAGTCCAGTAATTGGATATGATAAAGCATCCTATGTGGCCCATTATGCATTGGAAAATGATTTAACCCTAAAAGAAGCCGCTTTAAAATTAAATTACATTTCAAAAGAAGAATTTGAAAAAGTAGTTGATCCCGTAAAAATGGTTCATCCATCAATAAAATATTAATCATGATTTACCCTTTAAAAGTCTGGCTTTAACACCCTAACTATTATTAATTAATCTATTTTGAATTTTTTCGCTTTCTAATTCCCTTAAAGCATTGGAAGATATCCACTTTGCGCTTTTAGAATTTAATTCTTTTATTTCCAATGCAATTTCAATGGCCATCTTATTTAGAGCTATATTCCTTTTTCCAATTCCCCTTAATGCCCAATTAACTGCTTTTTTAACGAAATTCCGATTATCATTTGATTCTCTAATAATAACCGAGAAAAATTGCTCAAATTTCTCATTCGTGGCCTTTTTATCATGCACTGCTAAAACAGCCATCATGGTAAATGCTGCTCTTTTTACAAATTCTTCTTCTCTTTTGCTCCACTCAAAAACCTTTTTATAAGCAAAAGGTGTTTTATCAAACAGATTCATACAACATTGGTCACATATGTCCCAAGTATCAAAATCTAGTACCCAGT
This sequence comes from Methanobacteriaceae archaeon UBA349, assembly GCA_002509745.1. GTDB lineage: Archaea > Methanobacteriota > Methanobacteria > Methanobacteriales > Methanobacteriaceae > UBA349. Next base: position 1,340 of record DAWK01000023.1, read on the forward strand.
TTTCAATTTGTTCTTCTGTGACTTCTGTGGGGTCGTCAATCATGGTAGCCAAAATCCCACAGTTCTTCTGCAAGAACGTGATTCTTACCGATTTTTCGAGCCATGCACCTTAACTCAGGTATTTTTACCCCATAAACATTTTCAGGATTTATGCCAAATCTGGCCATTCCTTCTACATCTTCAGGATTGGAAAGAGATTCTAATTCTTTTATTATTTCTTCAAATTTCATGATAACCCATCTTTGATAATTTAAAACTATAATAATCCATGAATAATCATATTAAAATGTATTTAACCATGATATCCTTTTAAAACGCGCAATGCATTTAAAGTAATCCATTTACTGGGTTTTCCCTTTCTTTCAATCCCCACTTGAACACGCCCATTAAAAGTATTTTCCAATAACCATTTACCGTCATCATTCTGTTTGGATATCATAATATCAAAGGCATCCTTCATTCTTTCATCTTTATAACCCAGTTTAGTGAGTAATCCCAAAACTTCCAGAGCATCTATGCTCCACATCAATGGAAAACCAAATTCTAGCCATTTAAAACTACCTAAAGTCGGAGGTTGACTTCTTTTGTAGATATGATGATTAAGCATGTGTTCCGCCCCTTTACCAATATAATCCACCATTTCTGGTGTTCTTTTATTTTTAGGTATTTCAGAAAAGACTTTAAGAGATTTTACAATTATGCTGTGACATGTACGTTCACCATAACATCTTTTCCATCTTTTATAGGGCCATTCATTTGGTGCTTTACCTGGTTCATCATCAAATCTCTGGTATTTTATTAGCCATTCTATTGCTTTTTGAATTCTTTCATCCTCTAAATACCCAAATTTAATAAGAGACCAAGCCATATTTGCTGTAAGGCATGTTAGAACTCGTTCATAGTCCCCTTCTCCGTTTTTATTACTTATATATGAAAATGCGCCACTAATTGGATCTTGAGCATTTTTAAGGATAAATTCACAAGTTTTTCTTATTCTTTCATCTTTTCCATCAGCTCCCAGCTCAGCCAATGTTATTAACTGCCATGAGGTTCCTTTGTATTTAGCACGACTGTAAAAATTTTCAGGAAGGCCCCAATATCCTCCAATTTCCTGTTTATCCAGTATTTTAGGAACAACACCGATTTCCATTATTTTTTCTTGAGCATCTTTAACTTCCAAATCATTTTCTGACCTATTTAAAATGTCTCTTAAGGTAAAGTATCTAACTGAAGGATTATTTTCATCCAAGAGCCATTCAGTGGGATCTGAATTTAAATATGATTTCCATCCACCCATATTAACACCTACTTTAAATCAAAAAGTCTAGCTGCATTTTCCCCTAAAATTTTCTTTTTATCATCCATACTAATTTCAAGGCTTTTTATTTTCATTATATCTTTTCCAGGATTTACCCAGGGATAATCTGAACCAAACAGTATCCTGTGGGAACCAATGGTCTTTATAAGGTCAATTGATTCTTCATCGTCCAGTGTAGTGGGACTATCAATGTGAGAAATAGCAATTGCAGTATCAAACATTACATTAGGATATTTATCTGCTATTTCTACTGTTTGATCCCAAAACCCATTACCTAAATGTGCTAAAATGAGCTTTAAATCCGGAAAATTTTCTAAAACTTTAATCCATCTATTTGGTTCACCGAGATCAGATTTATTATCAATATTCATTCCTGAATGGGCCGTAATAGGCAAATCATGTTTAACCATCCAGTCATAAACCGGCCACATTCGTTCATCATCTGGAGAAAAATTTTGAGCTATTGGATGAATCTTTAGGCCTTTCATTCCCCAGTTATACTTGTGTTCAAGCTCTTCCACCGGAGTTCTGCCATTCATTGTGGGACTTACTGATATAAACGGGATGAACATAGGATATTTAGCAGGTCTGTTTTTTCCAGATCGAGTTATGGCTACCGTCCAAAAATTATTGTTTTTAAGCTGGTTATCATGTGCAAAGCTGACCATTACTGCCTTATCAATACCTGCATTTTTCATATCATTTAAATAATCATCAGGTGTGCCATAGCTGTAATAATCTACCCCCTGTTCTTCTTTAATCATTTCCACAACCATTTTTCCAACTTCTTTGGTAGGATGGAGGTGTACATGAGCATCTATAATCATTATTTAACCTCAACTACTTTATCAGATTTATTATGGGCCATAAAGCCCATTCCCAGAGTTATGACTGGAATTATTACATAAGTAAGGCCAATATCCATCATATAATTCAAAAAGCTCATTTGCATAGGGCTGGCCGGCATGAAAATGAAAAGATCTATAGCAATGTTGATAATAAACCACAAAATACCTATCAAAAATCCTTCTTTAACAAGATCAGATTCTAAATCCTTCAAATAATAATAAGCAAGAGTTATCACCACCATAGACAGAACTAAAGGCATTATAGATTCAAAAAGAGGCCTCATTGAAGTTTTTAGCGGGAAAACAATAAAAGAAATCGCGAAAGGGATCAGCCAGACCAAACCCCCATATAATATTATTTTCAAATTTTTGTTCATTTTTTCACCTATTTTCTTTTAAGGGTTGTCTTATAATCGTTCTAAGTCTTTCTGGTTTTATAAGTCGCATATCACTTAAATAGATCTCATGGTGCTGTTGGCCATGGATGTTACCATCAAATACATATCCTTCTTTCTCAATAAATTCATGCAATGCTGCAACTGTGGGGCCTTCTTCAGAGTAGGGACCAATATACATAATTTGGGCCGATGGTCCTTCTTCCAAGGTTTCAAACCTCATCTTAGAAAGTGCTACCGGATTTTTCTTTTCCTCAACTTCTTCAATAGCTTGTTCAATCATGGATTTAGTAATAAAATCAGGTTGCATTATCATGGCTGTCCATTTCCAGCCTGATTTATCTTCCACATTGAAATCTTCCATATTATCCGCCCACCAAAGGCCTTCTAAGGGCATTACCACATAATCCTGGGATTTATCTTTTTTAGAAATAAATTTTACTTTGAAAGAAGCTGGGAAAAGGACCTCCATCGCTTGTTGATATTCAATTGAATTATTAGGATCTCCTTCTCCATCAATCATTAGATAGTTTAATTTAGGAACTTTTACAATTGTAGCTTTACTTTTAGAAGCGGAATAAATATCTTTTAATTCTTTTTTAAGATCAATTTTAGGCATTTTATGACTCCATTTTATTAAATCCATCAATCTCTTTAATTTTTTGAATGAAATTTTCTACCCATGATTTTTCTGCTTTTAAAAGGGCCAAAGGGCGGGTAAAAAGAGCAATTACATTGTAAGGAGAAGTTATACTTTCATGCATCACTATTGATTCTTCAAGAAATTCAATGCGTTCTTCTGTTGATTTCAAATAATCATTTAGACAATTTATAGCTTTTTTTGGCCCTAAAATCTCAATATTAGCCATTCCCAGATCAAAGGAGTATATTTGTTTTTTATTTTCAGATAAAATTTCCTGAACTTTTTCCTGCATGGCCTGCTGTCCTTCTTCGGTTATAGTATATACCTTTCTTGATGGTTTGCCTTCAGCAGTTCTCATTTTACTTTCGACCAATTCCTTTTCTTCCAGCCGTTTAAGAACATAATAAATGGATGAAAATCCTATATCTGCCCAATTACGCATTCCTCTCTTTTTTATAATCTGTTCAAGACGGTAAGCATAGTGATAATGTTCATAAAGTAGTCCCAATATGGCGGCTTCAATATCCGATATTCTAGACATATTATATTCTAGGTATAGAATAATATAAAAAAGTTTCTAATAAGCTTAATCTTTTGAATTCAAAAAAATATATTCCACTACAAATGTTAAATTGTAAAATCTGCTGTTAAAATAGTAATTACTAAAAAAATAGATTAAATAATAAATTCCATCCAATATCTTACAATGAATTAATGTTTTCAATTTAAAAAAAGAAAAATAACGAGTTTGGTGAAAATTTCATTTATTCTTTCATCACAAGCATTATTATTCCCGTGATTAATAGCCATAGGCCGATTAAAACACCTAAAAGGGCCGGGTTATCTTTGAACAGATTTCCTATAATAACGTATAAAATACCTATGATTATGGCAACGACACCATTCCATCTGCTCCCATCAGCTTTGGAAATTACACCCATAATACCGGCAATAATCAGGAATAATCCTACAATCCATACTATGAAACCAGCTAACCAACCAAATAGTCCAGGATTAAATATGAAACCAATACCCAAAACCAGAGCAATTATTCCCAAAATAATTTGAAGAATTCCCAATCCGGCACTTTCACCCATTTCCATTATTCCACTCATTAATAGACCAATACCCAATATCAAGACTATGAATCCAGTGATTAAAGCATAAGGGATCAGTCCTAATAATGGAAAGGCCAATACAATAAGGCCTAAAATGATCAAAACCAACGCATTTCCTGTTTTTTCCATTTTTTCACTCCATTTAGTTATTAACAAACTCAATTATTGAAAACTCAATATATTAATATTATAATACTTTAATTAATAATTTTTGTGATTTGGTTTGAAACATCTGTTAAAAAGTGATAGAATCAGTATTTAGTCATCTAATGAAAATTAAATAATAATAATAATAATAATAATTATAATTATAATTTGAATTATTTCTAAATTTCTAAAACTTTCAAAACTTTTTTTATGCCTCTTTCTGTACTCATAACCCGCCCCAACATGGTACCTGCAGTTATACCAAGAACCATAGCAAATAATGAATTTCCCTGGACCCAATATCCCAGCAACTGTGTTTTAGTAAATATAAAAATCAAGTAACACACTAAAATTACTGCACCAATCCAATCAATCTTCCCAATGACATTGTTAGCTTCTTCATCCCAGCTAAGGTTATAGACGCGGCTTACAATGATCCCGATTAGAAGGCCAATAATTATCCCACTAATTGAAAATAAGATGCTAAATCTACCATTTAATACTTCAAATACTATCACTACTAACAGAATAAACATCACAAGTAAGTAGATTCTCAGTCGCTTTATAATACGACTATCAATATTTTGAGTTTTTGAATAAGATTCTTTTCTTTTTTTCATTTTTCTTATCCTAAGCATTAAAATGAATTATGGGTTAAAATTCCTACGGAAATATAGTTAATATCAATATAAAAAGAATTATTGTCGAAGAGGACATTTTTAAGATTATAAATCATTATAACAACCAATTTATTTTATTTAACTAAAAAATTGTTAATTTTTTATTTATTTGATTTTTCCAGTTCATCTATTTTTTTCTCTAATTGTTCCATTTTTTTGAGTACTTCATCTATTTTTTTATCATGACTATCCAAATTGCTCTCCAGCCTTTCTGCAGTTTTTCCAAGTTTAGTAGATGCCTTATTACTCGCTTTTCGGAATATTTCAATGAAAGAAAAAGCTAAAGTAGCTGTGACTAAACTTACATAGCCCATACCCGAAAATATCATTATTACACCTATAATTTGGCCAATAAGTGTAATTGGAACAATATCCCCATATCCCGTAGTGGTCATAGAAACCAAAGAATACCAGATAGCAGACTCATAGCTAGTAACTTCCGGATTAACTCCTCTTTCTACTAAAAAAAATAGCAAAGAACCTATTATGAGGACTAATAAAAGGATAAATGTGGCATAATCTAATTTAGTTTTTTGGGGATATTTAAGGACATTCCTTGTAGTAATTTTCAAAACTTTCAAAAGAGCATAAAGCCTTAGTATTCCGATTAACCCAATAATTATTTTATAATCCAGTAAATTGAAAATATTGAAACTTATGAAAAACAATGGAATAGAAGCAATAATATATACCCAGTTTTCACGGATAAATTCACTTTTATTCACATTACTTCCAATGACTCTGAAAAAGACAAAATCAAACAAAATAATAATACATATAATCAAATCCCATATACCAAAAGAATATATTGAATCAGGTTGTATTCCTACCGCGAATCCTATAGACAGCAAAACCAGGAATAATATTTCAATTATTATCAAAAAGGACAATAATGCTTCAAAAATTACTTTATAGTGTCGATCCATTTTTCACACATCACTAGGTAGTGAGATACAGATAAAATCTGATTCATATGATTAAGTTAATTTTTAAATTTAATTCCCAAATTCACAATTAATGTCCTCAAATTAATTTTAAAAAAAATAGGGCTTGTGAATATTTTATTTTTATTCTAATTCTGGTTCTGGTTCTGGCATCAAAATTTGGAATATTCCATTAATTATTAAGAAAATTCCGATTAAAAATGCTAGATATAATGGATTCAAAGCATACATACCAATTATCAAATATAGAACACCTAGAATGATACCTGAAAGGCCGCCCCATCTGCCAGCAGAGCCTTGGCCAGATATAAGAGCAATTATGCCTGCGATTATTAAGAAAAATCCACCTATGTAAATTACCATTCCGACCAATACACTAAATGCGAGTATTTTTCCAAATAGTCCTATACCTACGATTAGGCCAATAATTCCCAGTAATAAGGAAGCTATACTGATTCCTTTATTGGTACTCCATGCGGCCATACCCATAAAAATTAACCATATTCCAATAAATATAATTCCAAATCCAGTTAGGACACTAAGTGTAAATACACTGAACATGGGAAATGCCATGACTAATAAACCTAAAATAATTGCTAAAATTCCAGACAATACATTTTTCTCAGCCATAAAGTCGCCTCCATAATTTTTCATCCCAACAAGCCCTAATTTTATATTAAATTATATTTAATAAGGTAATATTAATAATTGTCTATTTAAACTTAGAAGATGTGTTGCATTTATCTCAAGCCAGCCATATAATAGATAATTAACTAATTAATCAATATATTTCTTCCAAATAGTCTTAATTTCATTTTTTGAGAGTTAAAAAATCATTAATATCTATTTTTGTCCTTAATTTCATTTATTGATGTTTAATCAACTTTAATTTTAAATTATTGTTTTTAATTCATTAGAAAAATATTATTTTAAAAAAATTGTGTAAAAAATAATCCATATTTTGAATAATTATTTTAACCATCTTAGACCAACTATTTATAAGAATTAATTAAAGAGGGTCAGAAATGAAGTATTTTAATTCAAAAAAGAAATTTATCTTAATATGTTTTTTAGCTTTGATTTTAATAGCCGTCGCAGGATTTACATATTATGTTTCTGACTATTATCATGCAGATAATGCAGCGATATCCGCACTTCAATCCACAGCAGCCTATTCTGTAGAGAATACTGCTGATTCCATTACATTCACTCCCACCGGGAACAAAAGCACTACCGGAATAATATTTTATCCTGGGGGCAAAGTTCAAGCCGAAGCTTATGCAACTTTAGCTTCTAAACTAGCTGAAAATAATTATACAACAATTATTGTAAAAATGCCATTTAATTTAGCATTTTTTGGAGCAAATAAGGCAGATTCAGTAATAGCAGGCCATCCAGAAATAAAAAAATGGATTATGGGAGGCCATTCCCTGGGAGGTGTTTTTGCATCAGATTATGCTGTGAATAATCAGGATAAAATCAGTGGTGTGATATATTTAGCTGCATATCCATCAGCAAATGCATCAAATGCCACTTTTAAAGCATTATCCATACGAGGTTCCCTAGATGGACTAACCAAAGAGCAAGATATTTCGGATAATAAAAATAAATTTCCAGCCAATACTACTTTCATTACCCTAACTGGAGGTAATCACTTTAATTTTGGCAATTATGAAATCCAAGCTGGAGATAATAACAGTACCATCACCCGGGAAGAGCAGCAGAATCAAACCGTGAATTACATAATTGAATTTATTAACAACCTTTAAATTAATTTTTTTCTATAAATTTTTCGGCACAGCTTAAATCATTTATATCCAGAAATATGCTCATAAAATAATACCAAATTAATTCTACTAAAAGAAATTTAAAAAGAATTAAAAAATATTTAAATTTTATTTTTAAAATTAGTTAAAAGATGGAAGAACCTATCAAAAAGGCCAAGAAAACTACAGCCATGCCTATTTTAATCTGTTTAGAAATCTTTTTAGTATTTTGTGTGGATTGATCCTTTAAAATCAACACAGAACCTCTTAAAAATATCACAATGCCCACTGATAGAACTATAAGATACAAAATATTGAATATTCCCAAAAAATAGAGCGCCGGACTGGCCAAGCTAGCTAATATCATGAAAAATGCAGCTATTATTGAAGAAACTTTTTTTCCGTAAACTATAGGCAAGGTAGAGGCCCCTTCCATTTTATCCCCTTCCATATCTTCCATGTCCTTAACTATTTCCCGGGCCATGGTCATTAAAAAGGCAAAAAAACCAAGATAAATTGAAATAAGTAGCTCATTAACCACTACTCCACCCAGTACAAAACTCATACCTGTTAAAAATGAAATACTTATATTTCCAATTAAACACTTTGTTTTAAGACTGTAAGCATAATAAACCATTAATAAAGCGCTGAAAAATACAATTATTCCTGGAAGAAGACCAATTATAAATCCAATTATTATAGCCACTACAAAAAGCAAAAGCGAATAAATTCCCGCAGTTTTTAAACTTATTCTGCCCGAAGGTATGGGACGCTCAGGCCGGTTAATGGCATCGATTTTATGATCAAAATAGTCATTAATTGCATTTCCCGCACCAGTAGATATAAAAACTACGATTCCTGCTAAGAATACATTAAAAGTAAACTGTCCACTGATTACTGCCATTAAAACTATGGTAATTACCGCCATCATGGCATTGAAGGGCCTTAATATTTCTAAATACGCATTCATTAAAACACCAGTTAATTAATAATAATTTAGAGAGAGATAATATGATTTTAATCAATAATATTCTATTCACAACTTTATTCATATAGTCTATTTAATATCAAATTTAATCTAGAATTTTCACAATTTCTAAGTTCTAGTTCATCATGGAACTTCAATAATTTCTCAATAATTTCTTATCATTATCCATTAGCTTTTAAATATTGTGATATTATATCAAAATCAAATCCAAATTCACTTATATATTGAACGACTTTATAAATTCATGGTACAAAGTGATTTATTAGGATTGATATTTGTTTATGGTTATGTAGCTATTTTACTTTTAGTATCAGAAAAATTATTAAGTAAATACCCTACCTTCAGCCGAAAGTTCGTTCATATTATGGTAGGGAATGTTTTATTTATTTTACCAATTTTTGCCACCATGAAAGCTATGGCTTTCCTGGCAGCAGCACCATTTGTAGTTTTAACATTTTTAATGAGTCCGCATTCACCTATTAAACTTAATCATAAAGTATCCAGTTCCGGGCATGGATTAGGTCTGGTTTATTATGCCATTGCCTGGACAATTCTGGCATTATTCTTCTTTGACCAGCCATGGATCATTGCCGTGGGTATTGCTGCCATGTCCTATGGGGACGGTTTAGCATCATTGATTGGAGCTAGATTTGGTAAACATAAATACAACCTTCTAGGGGACACCAAAAGTATTGAAGGATCTCTGGCCATGTTCCTTGTCTTAATTTTTGCCCTTTTAGGAGTTTTAATTTATTATGGGCAGCCAATTAATGGCTTGACAATTATTATGGTTTCTTTAGTGGCCACTTTACTGGAAGGAATTACACCAAAAGGGTTGGACAATTTAACTGCGTGCTTTGGGGCTGTGGCAACTTTTATACTAATGGGAATGCTATAAAATTTTATATAACCATTTGAAAAGCGATTTAACGAATAAAAAATAAATAATGTTGATATTTATTAATATAACATATGGTGTATAAATGCGGTTCATAGTCATAGATGGTTTAGATGGTGCTGGAAAAGATACTCACTCTCGCCTAATTGTTGAAAAATATGTTTCTAAAGGTGAGAATGTAGTTTTCCGTTCCCATCCAGAAAGTGACAATAAGTACGGCCTTAAAGCTAAAAAAGCGCTTTTAGGTCAGGGTAAAAAGAATAAAATCAAAGCTGCATTTTATTATGCTGCAGATGTTATTAGATCACTTAGATTATACTATGGAAAATCTGACACACTAATATTCTCAAGGTACTTAATGGGAGTCACATATTTACCCTTAAAATTAGCCAAAGTATTTTATTTTGTCTTAGAAGCAATATTACCAACATCGCGTTACATGTTTTTCCTAGATGTAACCCCTGAAGAGTCCCTGAGACG
>DAWK01000037.1 GCA_002509745.1 Methanobacteriaceae archaeon UBA349
ATATTATCATGCTGGATAATATGAAAACTCAAGAAATTGAAATTATCCTAGATGAATTGAATAAACTGGAGCTGCGTGAAAATGTAATCATAGAAGCTTCTGGTGGGATAAGCCCAGATAACATATCTCAATACGCAAGCACAGGGGTAGATGTAATTTCAATGGGTTTTATTACTCATTCGGCACCTTCTATTGATTTAAGTTTGGAAATTACATTTAATGATTTATGATATTATTATGATGAACAATGGCTTCAATATTTAATTTATTAGCGTTCAAATTATTACTTTATATAATTTTTTAGAAAATTTTTTCTTAGAAAATAATGTAAAATGGTTTCGTTTCATTTCATTATAATGCTTTTTCACATAATCTTTTAATAGATATAAGATGATAGTATTAAAAAAATTCAAGCTAACTTGTTAAATTTAGAATACATTTATATAGTTTGGGATTTATAATTAATATTGATACTTATAGTAATAACAAAGCAGATTTCTTGAATTTAGATTCAATTAAATTGTTTTTTAATTGGATTGAATTTAATGAATTCTAATTTATTTTTGGAGAGAAATAATATGATTGATGAGATGAATGATATGTTAAATCAAGAGTATGATATTGATGAACTAGAAGAAGAGGAAAATGGGGATTTTGAAACTTCTGAAACTTCTGAAGAAAAATCTAGAGATTCAGAAGTAACCTCTGATGATAAAGAATCCAATGATGAATTGGATGAAGAATCTGATGAATCTGTCGAGGGTTCTGAAGATGAATTGGATGAGGAATCAGAGGGCCTACCTTTTGCTAAAGCCGAAGTTGTTCGTCTCATGAAACAGCATTTGGACAACGACAAAATGATTCGTGAAAGGGTAAAGGTTGAAATGAACCGATTCTTAGGTGAAGTCCTAGAACGAGTTTGTGCTCAATTAAATGAATATCCTTACACTACTGTTGAGTACGAAATGTTAAAAGAGTCCATTTATCCTTATCAGAATATTTCTAGAATAAATCAGGAAAAAGAAAGGATTTTAATGCACTTGGATGCTATTAAAGCTGATTGTGATGCTCTGAGTATGGATGTTAGAAGTACTCTAAAATTAAAAGATGTTAATGAAGAAGACGAACATTTTAATCGGGTTTAAATAATTAAATATATTTGTTAAATCTTTTTTCTTCTTTAATCTTATTTTAACTTTTTTTAAATCTAATTTTTAAATATTATTTATTTTATAAATAAAAATATTTGGTTGATTATTTTAGGATTATTATTCAATCTACTTCGCTCTGTTCAAAAGTGGCAAAACCAGTCTTTAGATCTTTTATTTCATCTGGTTTCAATTCTCTTTTTGAAGCATTGGGGTGTGCGATGAAACTCTGACCAAAAGGATCTTCTAGGACTATTTCAACTATTTTATCTCCTGATCGAACTTTTTCCAAATTTTTAAGTATTAACTTGGCGTTTTTTTGAGATTCTTCATCATCATCAAAAAGATTGAGGGCTGTTTTAACTGCTCCTTGGAACCGTTCTATAACACCTTCTACGTTTGAGACATATCCTAAAGATTTAGGTCCAGGTTCTACTTTTAGTCCCAGTTCAGGAACACTTAAAGTTGCAGATTGAGATTTAACAACTCGGGCATTCATGCTGTCCTTTTTAACTTCTATAGAATATCGAACGGGATCCTTTTGATCCAGACATATTATGTCTGTATGACGATAACCACAGGATTCACATAATACCACAGATTCCATTATCTCTCCAAAGTAAGGGATTTCTTCTGTCCGACTAATTACTTCCATGCATTTTTCTGTATGGCATACTGGACAGTCAACTTTCATTTTTTCCAATATTTTACTCTCCTTTAGAACTTAATAGATAATTTTAAGGGGTTTATTAATTTAATTCAAGATTTATTGATATTTTTTAATTTTTTATATTAAAAATTAGGCATTGGTGTTATTTTCATCAACACCATCTTCATAGTCTTTTTGCTGTTTAAATAGCAGTCCACTTTTATCTAAATCATCCACCATTTTTTCTAAAGTCTCCATATCGGGTGCACATATTCTGTGGCTGTGAACATTGTTAGATAGTTCATAAAGCTTTTCTAGGTCTTTCTTACGTTTTGGATTTTGATTCAATTGATCAACAAATCTTTTTGCTTCTCTTGGATCATAAACATTTACTTTTCTTCTTAAAGGTTCTCCAAAGCCGGGAAGGAAGTAAGAAACATCCACTATTCTTCCACCATACTTATTTAAGACTATGTTAATTTCTTCATTTAACTTATCCACGGAATGTTTTAAAATCATTTCTTTACAAATTTCTCTTATAATGGATAACATTCTTTTAAGAGTACATTCAATGCTCTGATTATTGATTACAGGAACAACATGTTCATTAGCCTTTTCTACGAGATAATTATGGATTATTCTGTTTTCTTTGAAATATTCCAAGTGTTTTCCGCCCCGCTTTATTTTCATGGCCCTTTTTACGAATCTTTCTTTATGAACATTTTCATCAGCAGATAAAATGAAAAAGTGTATGGATGCATCATCTTTGAACTTTTCAATATTTACTAATCCTGGAACCAGGTGAACTCCTTCAATCACAACATCATCAAAATCATCCACTGCTCTTTTTATAACTTTTTCAATAGCTGGAATTACAAATGAAGCGTGTTCTTCAAAACCAGCTTTAATCAAATCTTTTTTATTATCTTTAAATTTTTCTTTATTTCTTAGGGTAGTATATGCATCAAAAGAAGATTTGTGTAGTGCAGGGGCATACTCTGGCCCTATAATTCCTCTAACAATTTCTCTAATAAAGTCAGTTTCAATAAGGTGTTTTATGCCTAACTCTTTGGCCAACTCAGAAGCTACAGTAGATTTTCCAATTCCAGAAGCACTTCCAATTAATATTACATAGGGCTTTTTCAAATTATTACTCCCCAAACTTTGATTAAAATTATTAGTATTAAATAAATAATTATTTATTACAATTACTTTAAACTTTATAATTAGTATAATTAACGATTTAAAATTAAATAAAATGAAAAATTAGCAATAAAAAAGATTCAATTAAAAATAACAAATATAATGATTTAAAATAATAATTTATTAAATAAAATATTTGTTATTATGTTAACAGATCTTTTACCCTCTCTGCACTTCTCCTCATTTCAATTCGGATAAGTCCCAGATTAATATCGACGTCAGTAATAAGAACCAAAATTCCTTCACCCGAATCGATCATCAATGTTTTTCCTCTAGTTCCTTCAATCATTACTTGTTCTAGGGGTTCATGTTTCATTTCTTCTGCAGACCGCTCTGCTGTACCAAAAACCGCAGATGACATAGCTGCAACTAATTCAGAATCTATATCTGAAGGCACCTCAGTTTCAATAATCAGACCGTCTTTTCCTACAACCAAAGAACCATTTACCCCGTTGATCCTACCTAAATCTTTAAGTATCCTCGCTATCATTCTAATGCCTCCATCACTAAATAGATTATTTTCCTTAAAGTATATATGCTTTAATCATTTATTAATATAAATAAGAATTAATAAGTAATTAAACTTTCTATTTGATTTCATTATAATTATCTAAGGAGTGATTCTTTGTACATAGTATCTTCTGTGGAAGAACTTCAAAACCTTAATCCATTCATTGTCATAGGATGCGGAGGTGGAGGAGAAAAGTTTTCTAATTTTGAAGGCGTAGAGGCAGTTGGATTTGTAGATGACAATCCTTCTAAACATGGAAAACTTTTCTGTGGATTTTCAGTCTCCTCTGACTTAATTGGCTTATTAAATGAAACAGAAGCTAAAAGCGTGGCCATAATGTTGCCTATAGGTGCTGAGGGTTCCGCATTGAAATATGCAGTTCAGGCAATAAATGAAGGAAAAAATGTGGTTACTTCATTCCGGTCTTTATCTGTGGCTGAAAATACAGCTCTTTTGAAGTTTGCTGAGCAAAAAAATGTTTTAATTAAGGAAATAAGCCCTAGATTAGATACTATAGATAACTTATTTGGTGTTGCACCATCCAAATGTTGTGAAATGCTACCTAAGATTAATTATCAACATAAAACTCCAGTAGTATATGTGGGTGGAACATCACAGGAATGTGGTAAAAGAACTACAACTCGTTTGCTTGGAAAAGCTGCTATGGATGCTGGCATGGAAGTTGGTGTAATTTCAACTGATGAAATGGGATTAGAACAACCTGTAGATCTTAATTTCCGAGCAGGGAGTTTATCCGTAATGGATATTGCTTCTTCAATCATAGGTTCAATTAAATATTTGGAAGATGAAAAAAATCCAGATATTATTTTTGTTGAAAGCCAATCCAGCTTGACTGAACTGGGTAATCCACACCCTAGGGGTTTATCGGCTTCTATTTTAATAGGTTCTTCACCAGAGGTTTCAGTTTTATGTCACCGGCCAAACCACCCTTATCGACAACCTAGGGGTGTCTTGGATGAGATAAGAGCTATTGAATCTGTAGAGCCCACAAAAGTTGTTGGAATTTCTCTTAATTTGAGGAATGTGGATGCAAAAGGACAAATTGAGAAATATGAATCGGAATATGGGCTTCCAGCTGTTGATGTAAAAAATGGTGGCTCTTCACAGTTATTAAATGTAATTATTGATTTTTTAGGGGAGATTAAATGAAGGATATGATGGATTTTGTTAAGAAAAACCTGGGCTTAGATGAGGATGAAAAAGAAAAAGAAGATCCTGATACAATAATTGTTCCTGAGCATTCATTTTATGAGATTATATTAATGAAAGCTAAGAACATGGATGATATTGACTACGCTATAAATCAGATATCTGAAGAAAAGAA
>DAWK01000155.1 GCA_002509745.1 Methanobacteriaceae archaeon UBA349
CTACTTTTTCCTGACTTAAATTGAATTCCATTCCAACATTATCTACTTTGATAACTGTTTTTCCCAAAATAATCACCTGATAAATACCAAACTTAATTTAAATGTATAATATGAACTTATCCTGATACTTGTAAAATAATATAATTCCCAGAATTAGGATAGCTACCGAAGAAGCGGAAGCAAATAATAATGTATTTAGATCAAAAATTCTTCCATACATAAATGAATCTCTGCATAATGATATTAGTGCATAGACGGGGTTAATCTGCAATAGTATTTGGTATTGTTCTGGCACTATATCTGCAGGATAAAATATAGCACTCCCCCACATTAACATTGTAGTAAAAACTCCGTATAAGTGCTGCATATCCCTGAAAAATACATTTATGGTGGCAAGCACCAGCCCGGCCCCTATTGTAAACATAAGAAGTAATATAATAGGTAATATGGCCATTAATATGTAAATTGTAAAATTAGCATGTGTGGCTAACATAACCATTAAAAGAACTATTAGTGAAAGAACGAATGTTACGAAGTTTGATAATACTGCACTGAGGCAGTAAATATATTTGGGAACATATACTTTTTTTATTATAGCTGCATTCTTTTTAATGGAACCCATAGCTGCTTTACTACCTTGTGCATAGAAATCAAAAACAATTTTTCCGGTTAATAAATAAACTGGATAATTTTCTATGTTTTTGGAAAAAATTGCTGAAAAAATGATAGTTAATACTATCATAGTTAATAATGGATTTAAAAAACTCCAAAATATCCCTAGTACAGATCTTCTGTATTTTATTTTTATATCTCTTTTAACCAGTTCATTAAGAAGATACTGATATTTTTTGAAGTTAATTAGGAATCTATGTCCAAATAAATTATTTAAATTCATTATTATCCTCTTTAATTACCTATTTGATAATATTCAAAGCCCAATTTTTCTAAAATGTCTTTATTATATTGATTTCTTCCATCAAAAATAATATTATTTTTCATTTTATTACTTATTAAATCAAAATCGGGGCTTCTAAATTCTTTCCACTCTGTTATTAGAAGTAATGCATCAGCATTATTTATTACATCATATTTGTCTAAGAACTGTATATTATTTTCATCTTTAAAATAATATTTTTTTGCAATCTCCATTGATTTGGGATCATATGCATTAATTTTAGCACCTAATTCAATTAATTTATTTATAATGACTACTGATGGTGCTTCTCTCATATCATCCGTTTCTGGTTTAAATGACAATCCCCAAACAGCAAAAGTATATCCTTTTAAATCTTGACCAAATCGGTTAATAATTTTATTAACTAATGATAATTTTTGATTATTATTCACTAATTCTACTTCTTTTAATATGCTACAGTTATAATCATGATCCTGGGATGTTTTTATTAAAGCCTGAACATCTTTTGGGAAACAACTACCACCATATCCACATCCCGCATACAAAAAGCTATACCCTATTCTCTCATCGCTACCCATTCCTATTCTAACGTTATTAATATCTGCACCAACTATTTCACAGATATTAGCAATTTCATTCATAAATGATATTCGTGTGGCCAGCATAGCATTGGAGGCATATTTAGTCATTTCAGCACTGCGTATATCCATTGTGATGAATCTTTCATGATTTAGGGTAAAAGGAGTATATAATTCTTTCATAGTCTCAATAACTTCTTCATTATCAGATCCAATTACTATTCTATCTGGATGCATAAAATCTTCAACGGCTGCACCTTCTTTTAGAAATTCTGGATTTGAAACTACGTTAATATTGTAATCAACACCTCTTTTAGTTAATTCTTGGGCTATTGTTTCCTTTACTTTGTCTGCGGTACCAACTGGAACTGTGGATTTATTGACAACAATTAAATCATGGGACATTTTTTGACCTATTTCTTTTGCAGCATCTAGAACATATTTTAAGTCTGCACTACCATCTTCATCCATCGGAGTTCCTACTGCAATAAAACAGATATCTGAATTATTTAAAGATTCAAACATTTCAGTTGTGAAAATAAGATTTCCTTGAGAATTATTTTTAATAACCAACTCTTCTAAGCCGGGTTCATAAATAGGGATGATTCCTTTTTTAAGATTTTTTATTTTATCCTCATCAATATCTACACAATAAACATTATTTCCCATTTCTGAAAAACAAGTCCCTGTGACTAATCCCACATAACCTGTTCCTATAATTGTAATTTTCATGTTTATCCCATTTTAGAGCATAATTAATAATTATTTTTAATAATTTCTAAAATACGTTGGGCGCGTTTTTGAAATGTATGATTTTCTAAAACAATTTTCTGCCCTTTAATAATTTTGTTTTTCCTTTCTTCATTATCATTTAAATAATGATTTATCAATTCATTAAGTTCTTCGCGATTAGAATAAGTTACTAATGAATCTCTAAAAATTTCTTCAGCACCTTCAACTTCATCTGAAATTATAAATGCTCCTGATGCAAAGCCATCAAAAATTCGATTTGATATAAATCCTTTTCTTGCCATATCTTTCCAATGATCATTAAGTAATATTTTGCATGATGAATAAGCTTTGTGAAGATCTGTATTATTAATATGGTCTTTTGTTACGTAGGGGCTGTTTATAAATTTACTCCAATTTTGTCCATATAGGCCCAAGTCTAATTTAGTTGGGAGTAAATCTTTAATAATTTTCCTGAAAACATTTCGGCTGTTACCTACAAACAATAAATCATGCTTAAACTTAGGAGATTCTTCAAAATAAAATAATTCGGGATCTGTGCACTGTAATAATGATTCTACTGGTTTATTGATTTCTTCACTTAGTTTTTTAGCCCAATAATCCGAAGCAATCAGGACATAATCATACTCATTGTATTCATTAATACTTATCAAATCAGGATGTGATATATTCCAAATGATATTGTATTGGTTTGGATTTGGTTTGTATTTTTTTAATCCTCTAAGGACAATTACAACTTCAGAATCATCTTCTTCTTCCCATTCTGATGCCAAGAAGATATCTATTTTATATTTATTTTTTTCAAATTCCTTTTTTAATGCCAACGCAAAGTGATAATCTCCCCAAACATGAGCTGTTTCCCAATCAGTAGCAGGTACTTTAATTGCGATTTTTTTTATTTCATTAACGTTCAATTGATTTTTATTTTTTTCAGTAAATTTTTTATTCAATTTTTTTGATTTCTTTACTTTTTTCTTTCTCCAACCCTCTATGAAAAGTTTGTAAATTTGTATTGGAATTAAAATAGTATTCTTGGATGGAGATATTCCAGATATAATTATATCTCCTAAGCGATATCTAATGGAATTTTTCACTTTTCTTAAATTCTGCTGGTTCTTCTTTAATTCGGCCTTAAATTTTATCTTTTGTATCTCATCTGAATGTAATTCTCGTAGTTTAGAATAATCATCACCATGATCTATTGTATATGTGATGTTATCGAAGTTTTTATCGAGGAAATAATAAGCTAAAACTTCATCTAAAAAGAAAGGTTCATTGAATCGAGTATATCTTAAAATTAAATCCCAATCAACCATACTTTTCATTGATTCATTAAATCCACCTAATTGGTGATATAAATTTTTTCTGTGCATAAACACATTCAAATCAATAAAATTAGCTTTCAATAGTTTTTTACGAGAATACGGTTTGTTCCGTACAAATTCTTTTTCTGAGTAAATCGGATTTTTGTGAGAGTCTTGTACCTTCATTGCACAATAGGCAGTATTACAATTAACCATCTCAAATATTGAAACCATTCTTTTTAAATAAGAATGGTGCCAATAATTATCTGAATCTAAATAAGCTATTAAATCTCCATCCGCATGTTTTAAAGCAACATTTCGAGCCTTAGATACTCCTGAATTTTTTTGTTTGAAATAGATTATGGTTTGTTCTAAATGAGTTCCATAATCATTTTTTATTATTTTTTCAGTATCATCAGTACTGCCATCATCACAGATTATTAACTGAAAATTTGAAAATGATTGCTTTAAAACCGAATTTATAGCTCTTTTGATAATATTAGCCCTATTATAAGTAGGCATGATAATGGATACTTTGTACTTATTTTCTAAAGGCCCCATTCTATATCTCCGATTTGAGTTTCCTAATTTCAATAATAGCTTTTGCTGTTGATTCTAAGTAACCATAACCAAATTTACGGTCTGGTTCTAAATGTGCACCTTCAGCCCACTCATTCCAAGCATTAATGAATACGATTTGTTTGTTTTCTCCCATATTTTCTTTTGTAAATTTCATCACATTCATTAACCATTCTTGATAAATTTCAGGATTCCCAACATAAACTTGCCCATTGTTACCTCTACGGGCAGTGTTATCCCATGAAGGAACTACAGTTTTAAATTTAAGGTAATTTTCATTTTTTTCCAAGTAACTCTTACTTTTAACAAATTTATTTAAATCATAAACTGTTGGATGATTACCTTTTTCGATAAAATTTATATTTTTATGAATTTGAGTTGGATGGGGTGTATTTGGGGGGAATTCAACTGCTGCATCTAACCCATATGTTTGCGGATCAATAAAATCGTGACGTTTAGCTCCAACCAAAAATAATTCTCCAAGCCCTTCTTTTCTGCAGTGCTCTCTCCATTTGAAAAAAGTTTCCTTAGGGTTTGGAAGTAATTGTGGCTTATATATTATAATCACTGGCCTGCCATCTATTTTTATGTATCTATCATCTAGGATATATTTACTTAAATCTTTGATAATTTCTAAGTCATCTTCTGGAGAATATTTTTGGGCTATTAGTATGTCGTTATCTAGTCCATCCCACCGCCTACTCCAATTTTCATTTGCCCAACATAAACAAAAAGGGAAATTTAATTCAGATGAACTTTCAAGAAACATATTTAATGGCTTTTCTAGTAACCTTTTCCCATTAAACCAGTAATAATGAAAACAAAATCCGAAAACACCATATTTTTTTGCTAGTTCTATTTGTCTTTTTGTTGTTTCAATTAATCTTAAATCATAAAAACCTAGATCAATGGGTAAATGGGGTTGATAATGCCCTAAAAATTTAGGGACAGCTTTAGTCACATTTGTCCATTCTGTAAAACCTTTACCCCACCATTCATCATTTTCGGGGAATGGGTGGAATTGAGGAAGATAAAAAGCAATCAATTTAATATCGTCTTCTTTTAAATTTATATTAAGATCATTATTATAATCAATATAATTTTTGGATTTATTATTTGCATTATCAATTAAATTGGAAATGTATTGGGATTGTAGTTCATATTTATTCTTTAGTATGTTAAGTTCCGTTGTTTCTTCCCATTTTTTATACATCTCTGTGTTTTTTAATAGAAATCCAAGATGGATGTAAATTCTGTTTTTAATATTTTTTTTAGTTTTTTGATTGAGAGGTAAACTTGCATAAACTTTTCTCACGAAATTCATTGGAACTTGTTTAAAGTTATATGGAATAATCTTATTTTTTATAGTCATTTGATTCTCCTACCTTAGGTTTGGCACATTTAAATTTTTCTAAAGTAGTAAATTTCAGAATTAGCAATATGTTTATATTTTTTTGAGATATCTCCCTATTTTTCTAAAAGGACTCATAATTTTCCAACTATTTGAATTCTTTATTTTTCTGATAGCATTATTTTTGTTTTTGATTGTTTGTTTTTGTGTGTGGATTGTTTGTTTTTGTGTGTGGATTGTTTGTTTTTGTGTGTGGATTGTTTGTTTTTGTTTTTCAACTATTTTTTTTTGTTCTTTGATGTTTTTGTTTTTGTTTTCAATAATACCTTTTAAAGATATCAGTTGATTGCTGGAGGAAACATATAATTCTTTGTTTTGAATATTTTGCTGTTTTATTTTTTTAAATTTATTATTATGTGTTATTAAGTTGTCTTTTGTTAAATTGGATTTTTTTACAGTTAAAAATATCTGGAATACATGTGAGACTGGATCATTCTCTATATAATCTATTATTTCTTGAGGGTATTCTTCATAGTTTAATTTTTGCCCATAACTTTCTGATGGTGATTTGTAGATATAATTCATTTCTTTTATATAAAAATTATTTTTTGATAGGGTGTCAATAATTGATTTTGGAGTATAAAAACGGATATGGGTATTATCTAATAGTCCTACTGAGGTATATGTAAATTTATTTAATAATAAATTGTATTTAATGGATCCATGTGAAATATTGGGAATATCAATTAAAAATTCTCCGTCACTCTTTAAAAGTTTAGAAAGTTTTTTTAGAACATTTACGGGGTCGTATAAGTGTTCAAGGATGTCACATAATACTATCCTATCAAAATGGTTTATATATTCATTTAATTCATTTTTAAATGTGTTTAAATCAATTTTTATTAAATTAGAATAAACATTTCTCTCTTTAGCTTTTTTAAGATGATAATCTTGATAATCTAAACCAACAATATTTACATTTAAATTATTTTTTAAATATTCTCCCAAATAACCTGTAGCACATCCAACATCTAAAACACTTTGACCGGGTTCAATATTTTGATAAATGAGCCAGTATTGTGAATTTTTGCCAGTATTAATCAATTCAGTATCATAAATCATTTTAAACACTTAATTTAGTTTTTAATTATCTGTTTTGCATAAGTATTTTATTATTTACAGATCATTAAGAAAAATTATTAATTATTTATTTCCATACATTTTCTCATAATAATCCTGATATTCTCCACTTTTAACTTTCTTTATCCAGTCTAAGTTATCTAAATACCATTGAATGGTTTCTGAAATACCTGTTTCAAAAGTGTATTTTGGCATCCACCCTAATTCAGTTTGTATCTTACTGGAATCAATGGCATATCTTCTATCATGACCTAAACGATCTTTTACATATTTAATTAAAGATTCTGGTTTGTCAAGGTTTTTAATAATTAATTTAACAATCTCTATGTTGGTTTTTTCATTATTTCCACCAATATTATAAACTTCTCCAAGATTTCCTTTATGAAGAACAAGGTCTATGGCTGTGCAGTGGTCATATACATGCAACCAATCCCTGACATTTAAACCATCTCCATAAACCGGTAGTTCTTTGTCTTCAAGAGCATTAGAAATTATCAATGGAATTAATTTTTCAGGGAATTGGTAAGGCCCATAATTATTAGAACATCTGGTGATGTTCATGGGCAAGCCAAAAGTTTCGTGATATGCCCTAACCATCAGATCCGCACCTGCTTTACTGGCAGAATAAGGACTATTTGCAGCAAGAAGAGTGTCTTCTTTAAAATACCCATCTTCTCCTAAAGAACCATAAACTTCGTCGGTAGAAATTTGTAAAAATTTTTTCACCCCGTATCCTTTAGCAGCATCTAAAAGAACTTGAGTACCTAATATGTTAGATTTAATAAATATTTCTGGATTTTCTATACTTCGATCTACATGAGATTCAGCAGCAAAATTTATAATGTAATCCACATCTGAAACAATTTCATGGATTAGTTTTTTATCATTAATATTCCCTTTAATAAAATTGTAATTTGGGTTATCTTCAATTCCACTTAGATTTTCTAAGTTCCCACAATATGTAAGAGCATCTAAATTAATTATTTCGTAATCAAGATAACTATTTAACATGTATCTAACGAAATTGGCCCCAATAAATCCAGCTCCGCCAGTAACAAGTATTTTTGTCATTTATTGAACTCCTTTATTATTAATCATCTTTAAATTAAACTTTATTTTCTTCCAGATAATCATATAGATTAATTCATCATGGCATGGAATATAATATAATTTATCAACATAATTATTAATTAAAATAGGTTAATTATTCTATTTTTTGTTAACTTAATAATTTTCTATTTTTTGAGGTTTTGTATTATTTATCAGATATCTATTTTTTAAAAATTGTTTATTTCAACTGTTATTTTGAGGCTGTCTCATAATTAAGT
>DAWK01000127.1 GCA_002509745.1 Methanobacteriaceae archaeon UBA349
AATCATTCCGAGATTTAATCACAGATGCTGGCCTAGGTGCTATTAAAGATGCAGAGATAGAAGGTGCAGATCTAGAAGCTATGTATGTAGGAAACATGTCTGCTGGTCTTTTTGTACAACAAGAGCACATTGCTTCCCTTATTGCAGATCATGCAGGACTTAGTCCCATCCCATGCACCCGTGTGGAAGCGGCTTGTGCATCAGGAGGACTGGCCTTAAGAAATGGAATTATGGCTGTGGCCTCTGGTTACCACGATATAGTAATTTCTGCAGGTGTAGAAAAAATGACAGACGTGGTTGATCCAACCCCGGCCATTGCTACTGCTTCTGATCAGGAATGGGAAGCTCAACAGGGAGTTACTTTCCCCTCACTTTACGCAATGATGGCTCGCCGTCACATGCATGAGTTTGGAACTACTAGAGAACAAATGGCCATGGTTTCAGTAATTAACCACAAAAACGCTGCTAAAAATCCCCGGGCCCAGTACCCTATGGAAGTTAGTGTAGAACAAGTAATGAATTCTACCAGGGTAGCAGATCCATTAAGATTATTAGATTGCTCACCTATATCGGATGGGGCCGCTGCAGCAATATTATGTCCTGCAGAAGACGCTAAAAAATACACTGACACCCCGATCTACGTAAAAGCCTCTGCACAATCATCTGGATCCATTGCTCTGCAAGATAGGAAAAGTCTCACTACTATCGATGCCACAGTGAACGCCGCACGTAAAGCGTTCCAAATGGCCAACATGACACCTAAAGACATCGACATGGTAGAAGTACACGACTGTTTCAGTATAAATGGTATTTTGGCCATTGAAGATATTGGATTTGTGGAAAAAGGAAAAGGTGGTCCAGCCATAGAAGATGGAATGACACAACTGGACGGTGAGATCCCAGTAAATCCATCTGGTGGATTAAAAGCTCGTGGACACCCATTAGGAGCTACGGGTATTGCTCAGGCCGCAGAACTAGTATGGCAACTACGTGGGGAAGCCGGTAAAAGACAAGTTGAAGGAGCAGAAGTTGGTATGGCCCACAACATTGGTGGAACCGGTGGCACAGCTGCTGTGCATATCCTGTCCAGATAAATTCTATATATAATAAAAAATCATTAACTAAAAAAGATTAAATATTTTTTATATTTTAAAATTTATTTTTTTAAATGAATTATATCTTTAAAGTAGTTTCTTTAAAGTAAATATTTCTATTTTTTTTAAATTTTATTTTCTGACATATTCAATAAACAATTAATTCTAATATGATTATTCTAATTTCTCCATAATCACAAACTAAAAAGTGGTTCTTTAGAAACTGAATTTATTAAATCTTCAGCAGATTTAACTTCTTCGTTATTGCCACTAATAAGCAACCAAACACTCCCTTCAGCACCCGCTACACCACCTGCAGCCACTAATTCTGCATCAGCACCAGACAACATTTTAATGGCATCAATTTCTGTGAAAACATCTCCTGTAACCGGAAGTATACGTGGGCCAGATACCCCTGGTTGATTCAGTTTATTTGCAATTTTATTAATATCAATATCAACTCTTTTTTCCAGTCCCACAGGTAAAATAAGTTTTACTCTACGACCTATATGTGCTTGTAAAGCTACTCCAATGGTTCCTCCCTTGGGGTGGCCAATATATATCCCTGCCTGATTTCGTGATAAATCTAAAAGATTAGCACCTTTAAAAATAACATCACCTTCACCAAGATCGTCCACCACATCAAATATGGTTTTTCCTTTTTGCCACTTCCCTTGAGTTATGATTACATCTCCAGGAAATCCTTTATTATCAGATAGCCTTCCATCATCTCTTCTTGGTTTTGATGGTGGCAATACAATACCTCTAAAGAATCTTTTTGCTGAAAACTCCTTATTTTGACCAATTTTTGATAAAATTTCCTCTGCGACGTATCCATTTGTGATGCCAGCAATTATGACTATGGTGCCAAATTTAAGAGCTTTATTTACAGAATTATCTTTGACCAATGCTTTAGCAATTAAACGTTTACCCGCAGCAGGTGTTATTAAATATTGTTTCATTAAATTCACCATTATAAGAAGTTTTTATAAAAAAATAGATATTTATTATAGTGATTTTTAAAATAATGTTTTTATAAGATGTTTTATGCATTTAATCTTCGATATTATCTAAGCACTGGGCGACCTTCATCAGCCCAGTAAGTTATACCACCCAGCATATTATAAACTTCATTAAATCCAAAATGAAGCATTACTTGCATGGCATTAGCACTTCTAATACCTGATTTACAATATAACAAATATTTTTTTCCTTTATCCATCGTTTGAATTTCTGCTTTGAAATTACTCTGATAATCCACATTTACTGCCCCTTCCAGATGGCCGCTTTGGAATTCTACAGGAGTTCTAACATCCCATAAAACAAAGTTAGGGTTATTAATATTTTCTTTTATAATTTCACTAGATTCTTGAGGAGTTACATCTTTAAATATTTGATTATCTGCCATTATATCACGTAATTATCTATGTTTGAAATAAGATATATATACTATTTATATTAGTTTTTCTTTCTAAAACAAGAGTTTAACTAATAATATCATAAACATCAAAGAATAAAGCATGAAATATGATAATTAGTATAATAATGCAAGCATTCTCTGCAATTATATAGGTTAAAATAATATTCAAAATTGATTTGGATAAATAATTATAAATCTTAGAATAATCGGCTGATAAAATGAATATCCAAGAAAATTAAATTAACATAAATACAATTATCAATTCTTAAAAAATTAAAAAAATACTAGTAAACCAAATAGAATCATGACAAAAAATCTATCTAAAATTATTAGTTAATAGAATAAGTCGAATTATACGTAAATTTAAAAAAACAATTTATTTTAATATAAAAAAAATGTATTAAAGGTTTTCAC